>JALREG010000220.1 GCA_023253905.1 Burkholderiaceae bacterium | reverse complement strand
GGTTGAACGCCGCGCACTTCCTCGCCGACCTAGGTGTGGCCGCGGTCGGCTCCGACAACTACGGTGTCGAGGTGGTGCCAACCGAGAACGCTGAACCATCGCCCGTACATCGACTGCTCATTCGTGACTATGGCGTCTACCTGATGGAACTCCTCAACCTCGATCAGCTCGCCGCCGACCGGTGCTTTGAATTCATGTTCGTTGCTGCGCCACTCAAAATCACGGGTGGAACGGGAAGCCCCATCAATCCGCTGGCCATCACCTGATGCACGGCCATTCAATTCGCCGGGCTTCCTGACCCCGCGCACCGCAACCACCTCATGCCTTCCACCGACCGATCCTTTCCCGATCAGATTGCCATCGTTGGCATTGGCGAAACCGTCTACACGCGCCATGGCGGCGCAACCGACAGCGAGTTCGAGCTGTGCTGTCAGGCGGTTCTCGCCGCTGCCGCTGATGCCGGGATCGATCCCAACGAGATTGATGGTTTCTGCTCCTTTGCCAACGAGAGACAGGAGCCCGTCGTGCTCCAGCAGACACTGGGAATTCCTGCGCTCCGATTCTCCAATATCGTCTGGGGCGCCGGTGGCGGCGGCGCCTGCGGCTCCGTGCTCAACGCGGCGCTCGCGCTGCATGCGGGTATTTGCCGCTATGTCGTGGTTTACCGATCGATCTGTCAGGGACAGTTCGAGCGCTTTGGCCACTACCGTATCCGCCCCTGGGGAAGTCAGTGGATGGCGCCGTATGGGCTGATGTCGCCCGCGCAGATGGTGGCGCTTACCTTCAATCGCTACCTGCATGAAAACGGCGTCAACGCTGATCACCTGGCCGAGGTGGCGCTCACCTTTCGTGCACACGCGCAGCACAACCCACGGGCAGTGACCTTCGGCAACCCGCTTTCGCCTGAGCAGTATCACCGCTCGCGGTTCATCGCAGACCCGTTCCGCGCGCTCGATTGCTGCCTGGAAACCGATGGCGCTTGCGCCATCATTCTGACGACCGCGGATCGCGCACGCGATTCGCGCGCGCGCCCGGTTCGCCTGCTCGCTGCTGCGCAGGCCAGCGGGCCGGGCTGGGGTCAGGGGCCCATGGGCTCCCACAATATGCCGCTTGAAGATTACGCCTCAACCAACTCACGCCTTCTCGGACGCGACCTCTTCGGCATGGCGGGCATCCGTCCCGCTGACATTGATGTCGCGCAGATCTACGACGCATTCACCGGGGTCGTCACCATGGCGCTCGAAGATTTTGGCTTGTGCGAAAAGGGTGAGGCGCCCGATTTCATTGCTCAAGGCAATCTGAGGTGGCCGAACGGCCGCTTACCCACCAACACCTCGGGTGGCCTGCTGTCCGAGAGTTATCTTCAAGGGCTCAACCTGGTCATCGAGGGCGTTCGTCAGATGCGAAACGAATCCACCTGCCAGGTACCCGAGGCAGAAACCTGCCTGATCACCAGCGGCGGCGCGAATGCGCACAAAAGCGCCCTGATTCTCGCTCGTCAGGCAGCGTAGGAGGCCCGCATGAACGGCGATCTGCAACGCCTGAAAAAGCTCAGCGACCAGACCGCGATCGTCGGTGTCGGCGCGTCCAGGCAGGGGCATTTCCCCGACTCCGATCCGTACACCCTCGCCATCCAGGCTCTCCATGCCGCGCTGGATGACGCAGGCCTCACGAAATCCGATATCGACGGCCTGATCGTACAGGGCCCCGGTAATGTGAGTTTCGTACGGATGGGCGAAATGCTGGGCATCAACCCCGTGGCCGGCGCGAATTTCGACGTCGGCGGTTTAGCCACCGGGCCGCTGATCCAGCAGGCGGCGATGATGCTCCACGCCGGCCTCTGCCGCACCGTTGCCCTGGTCTATGGCAACGCATCACACGCAGAAGGAAGAAAATTCGGCGGCGATACGGTGGTGACTCCCGGCCGCGAATATTCCAGTGCGTTTTACTACTACGGTCTCACTTCACCCGGTGCAGCCAGCGCCTTTCAGACACGACTGCACTTCAACACGTACGGCACACGGCCCGAGCAGCTAGCCGAGGTTGCCATCTCACAGCGCCGTCATGCGGGTCTGAATCCCAACGCGCTCAAGCGGGAACCGCTCACCCTCGAGCAATACATGGACGCGCGCTTCGTATGCGAGCCTTTGCGCCTCTACGACTATTGCATGATCAACGATGGCGGCGTGGCACTCATCATGACCACCACCGACCGCGCACGCGACCTGGCGAAGCCGCCTGTCCTCATTGCGGGCATTGGAAGGCAGGATAGCTATCGGCAATCGTCCATGCCCAGTTATTCGCTCTGGCGCGACACCATGCCCAGAGCCGCCGAGCAGGTCTACGCCATGGCCGGGATCACTCAACAAGACGTCGACGCGCTGATGATCTACGACAGCTTCTCCATCAACATCTGGCTGTCACTGGAAAATTTCGGCTTTTGTCAGCCGGGTGAGGCGGGCGAGTTTGCCACGGCCAAGCGAATGGGACTGGACGGTGAGCTGCCGATCAACACCCATGGCGGGCACCTCTCTGACAGTTACATGCAGGGCTGGCTACATCAGGTCGAAGCAGTCAGGCAGCTGCGAGGCGAAGCGGGCGTGCGTCAGGTGCCCGACGCAAGACATATCCAGTACATCTGTCGCGGCAACCTCTGCAGCACCATCGTTTATCGGAGCGCATGATGAAGCCTCTGCCCAAGGTGCTGCCGCTTGAACGCCCCTACTGGGAGCATGCGAAGGCGCACCGGCTTGCCTTGCAACGCTGCGCCCGCTGTAGTCAATTTCGCTTCCCGGCTTCGCCGGTCTGCCCGGAGTGCAACAGCGAGCAAAGCGAATGGACCCCCACCAGCGGTCGCGGTGAACTGGTGTCATGGGTCATTTTCCACAAGAGTTATTTCCGGTCGTTTGATTCGGACCTTCCCTACAACGTCGCCTTGATTCGACTCGATGAAGGGCCGGTGATTTGCGCGAACGTGGTGGGCATCGACAACCAGGCGCTTGCCATGGGGATGCGCCTGAAGGCCTGCTTTGACGACATCAACGATGAATTTTCAATCCTGAGATTCCAAACCGAATGAACCTCCAGGACATCTACCGCCTGCCACTCGAGCAGCGCGCCATCGGCCCGATCCTGCGCTTGCGCGCCGAACTTGACGGCGCGCGCAACTACCTCACCACGCCCGACGCCACGTTCACGTTCGCGCAAGCCAACGAGCTCTCGCGTGGCGTCGCGAGAGGGCTCGCTGCGCGCGGCATCGGCCGGGGCGACCGGGTAGCGATGATGCTGCCCAACTGCGCAGAGTTTGTATGGGTCTGGTATGGCTGCGCACTGC
>JALREG010000197.1 GCA_023253905.1 Burkholderiaceae bacterium | reverse complement strand
CGCCCCGACCCCGGCCCGAGGCCGGGTTGAAGATGACGAAGTGCCGCCGAGGACTCAGAAGTTCACCATGCGATCGAACGTCTGGAGCCCCTTCCCGTACCACTCCTCGCGGAACGGGTAGGTATTCACGTCGTCGATCGTGCGGCGCTCGCTTGCCATTGCGGGTGAGCTCTGCATCTATACGAATCAGCACCACACGGTGGAGACGCTGGGAGCAGCCCCCCGTGACTGAGCCGTTGCCGCTCACGCCTGCAAACATCGTGGCCGAGCTCGACAAGCACATTGTCGGGCAGGCTCAGGCCAAGCGTGCGGTGGCCATTGCGCTTCGTAACCGCTGGCGGCGTCAGCAGGTCGAAGGCGTGATGCGCTCGGAAATCACGCCCAAGAACATTCTCATGATCGGCCCCACGGGCGTGGGGAAGACCGAAATCGCACGTCGCCTTGCACGCCTGGCGCAGGCCCCGTTCATCAAGGTCGAGGCCACCAAATTTACCGAGGTGGGCTATGTCGGCCGCGACGTCGATACCATCATTCGTGATCTGATCGAGACCGCGATCAAGCAGGTCCGCGAGCGCGCGCTTGCCGACGTGCAGGCGCGTGCGCTCGATGCGGCCGAGGAGCGAGTGCTCGATGTGCTGATTCCGCCCGCGCGCCCGGCGGGCCAGCCTGCCGCCTTCCCGTTTTTTGGCGGCGCCACCGAAACACCGGCTCCTGCGCAGCCTCCAGCACCGGAGTCTGCGGCCCGCCAGAAATTTCGGAAGCGTCTGCGCGAAGGCGAGCTCGATTCGCGTGAGATCGATATCGAGGTGGCGATGGCCACCCCATCGGTGCTGCCGCTTGGCGCAGGCACCGGTAACCAGCCCGGACTCGACGATCTCAGCCAGCAGCTGCAGTCGCTCTTTTCCCAGATGCCAGGTCGCCGCGCCACACGCAGGATGACCGTGGCCGAGGCCATGCGAACCCTCGCGCAGGAAGAGGCGGCGCGGCTGGTGAACGAAGAAGAGATTCGGAGCCGCGCGGTGGAGCTTGCGGAACAGAGCGGCATTGTCTTCATCGATGAAATCGACAAAGTGGCGAGCCGCGCCGAGCATCAGGGTGCCGATGTGTCACGCCAGGGCGTGCAGCGCGACCTCCTGCCCCTGATCGAGGGCACCGCCGTCACCACCCGCTATGGTGTGGTGCGCACCGATCACATCCTGTTTATCGCATCGGGCGCGTTTCATCTGTCGCAGCCCTCCGATCTGATTCCCGAGCTTCAGGGGCGACTGCCGATCCGGGTCGAGATGCAGGCGCTCACCGCACAGGATTTCGTCCACATCCTGGGCGATACCGATGCGAGTCTGGTGCGTCAGTATCAGGCGCTGCTTGCCACCGAGGGCGTGACGCTCGAATTCGCAGCCGATGGCATCCGGCGTCTCGCTGATATCGCCTTCGAGGTGAACGAGCGCACCGAGAATATCGGCGCACGCAGGCTCCATACCGTGATGGAGCGGCTCCTCGAAGAGATATCGTTTGATGCCGACAGCAAAGCAGGCCAGACAGTGCTGATCGACGCCGCACTGGTTGACGCAAGGCTTTCCGATGTCGCGCGCCGCGACGATCTTGCCCGCTACATCCTCTAGCCTCGCCCTGTCCGACCCGATGTTCCCGACCCGCTCCTCGGAGCTCTGACCATGACCGACAAGACCTCGATCGCCCCCGCGCTTCAGGCTGAGATTCTCGCTGAAGCCATGCCCTACATCCGGCGGTTTCACGGCCGTATTCTGGTGATCAAGTACGGCGGTAACGCCATGACCGATCCGCTCCTCAAGCAAAGCTTTGCGCGCGATGTGGTGCTGCTCAAGCTGGTGGGCATGAATCCGGTGGTGGTGCACGGGGGCGGCCCGCAGATCGAGCAGCTCCTTGCCCGGGTGGGCAAGAAAGGCGAATTCGTTCAGGGCATGCGTGTGACCGACGCCGAGACCATGGACATTGTTGAAATGGTGCTGGCCGGGCAGGTGAACAAGGAGATCGTTGAGCTCATCAATACCGCTGGCGGCCGCGCGGTGGGGCTGACCGGCCAGGATGGTGGCCTCATTCGGGCGCGCAAACTGCGCATGACGCTTCCCGAGCAGCCGGGCGAAGAGGTCGATATCGGGCAGGTGGGCGAGATCGAGACAATTGATCCTGCGATCGTGCACACCTTGACCACCAACGGGTTCATCCCGGTCATTGCGCCGATCGGCTCGGGCGCTGACGGCGAAACCTACAACATCAACGCCGACGTGGTGGCGGGCAAGGTGGCCGAGGTACTGAAGGCCGAAAAGCTGGTGCTGCTCACCAACACCGCCGGGGTGCTCGACAAATCGGGCAAGCTCCTTACCGGGCTCACCGCGCGGCGCATCGATGAACTCTTCGCCGATGGCACGATCTCGGGCGGCATGCTGCCCAAGATTGCGTCGGCGCTCGATGCGGCACGGGCTGGCGTCAACTCGGTGCACATCATTGACGGTCGGGTCGACCACTGCCTGCTGCTCGAGATCATGACCGATCACGGGGTGGGCACCATGATCCGCAGCCACTGACCCCATGCGGGCGCTTCGCCGGCCGCTGACCGGGCCCACCGTGCCGCGCCGTGCGGGGCGGGTGTGGTTCCTCGATCTGGACGACACGCTGCACGACGCGCAGCCCACCATCATGCCGCGGATTGATGCGGCGATGACCGATTATGTGGCGCAGCACCTGGGGCTCGCCCGCGAAGAGGCGAGTGCGCTGAGGCTGGGCTACTGGAAGCGCTATGGCGCGACGCTCCTGGGCCTGGTGACCCACCATCCGATCGATCCCCATCATTACCTGCGCGAGACGCATCGCTTTCCGGACATGCACCGTCTGGTGCGCCGGCGCCCGGCGCTTGCGCGGGCGCTTCGCCAGCTGCCGGGCCGACGCATCATCGTCACCAATGGCCCCTGGCACTATGCGCGCGCGGTGGTGCGCGCGCTGGGCATCGCAGGCAGCATCGAGGGCATTGTGCCGATCGAGGCCATGCGCTTTGCCGGGCGCTTTCAGCCCAAGCCCTCACGACCGATGATGAGGAGGCTCGCCGCCCGATTGCGCGCCCGGCCGTCAAGCTGCGTGCTGGTGGATGATGCGGTAGCTAACCTCGCAGGTGCGCGCGCGGCAGGGCTTCGGACCGTCCTTGCCACCGCGCTCAAGGAGGCGCGCAAACCCGCTCCTGCGCGCGCGCGCGCAGGTTCGTCACGCCGCGTGGAGCTTCAAGTACAATCGATTTCACAGCTTTCGCGTCGCGTGCCGTCGCGCTCCACCTTCTGATATGGACCCCGCCACCGACTCCGATACCCCAGAAGCACCCCGCCGATCCCGCCCCAAACCGGGCGAGCGGCGGCTGCAAATTCTGCAGGCGCTTGCCAGCATGCTGCAGGAGCCGGGTGGCGATCGCGTCACCACCGCTGCGCTGGCCGCACGGCTCAAGGTCTCGGAAGCGGCGCTCTATCGGCACTTTGCGAGCAAGGCCTAGATGTTCGAGGGCTTGATCGAGTTCATCGAAGCCACCGTTTTCGGGCTCATCAACCAGATCACCACCGCGCAGGAAGATGGCCAGCGGCAGCTGCGCGACATCATCGCCATGCTGCTCAATTTTTCCGAGCGCAATCCCGGTATGACGCGCGTGCTGATCGGTGATGCGCTGGTCACCGAAGACGACCGGCTGCAGCTGCGCATCAATCAGCTGGTCGACCGCATCGAGACGTCGCTGCGCCAGTCGTTCCGGTTGGCCGTGGCTCAAAACACGCTTGCCGCCGAAACCGACGCAAGCGCGCGCGCGGCAGTGGTCATTGCGTTCGTGCAGGGCAGGTGGCTGCGCTTTGCCAAAAGCGGCTTCAGGCGCCTGCCGGCCGAGGGCCTCGGGGATCAGATCGCCACGCTGGTCGCCTGAGACCTTGCCGGCGGTCGAGCCTCGACCGTGAAAATCTTCCGATCCCTCGAGCACCCCCGGTTCCGGCACTATTTTTTCGGTCAGACGATTTCGGTCATCGGCTTCTGGCTGCAGTCGATTGCGCAGGCCTGGCTGGTCTATCGGCTGACCGACTCGGCTGTGATGCTGGGTCTGGTCACCTTCGCGTCTTTCATCCCCATGCTGATTGCAGCGCCCTTTGCAGGCGTCGTGACCGACCGGGTCGATCGGCGCACCATGGTGCTGGTCACGCAGGTGGCGCAGATGCTGCAGGCGTTCGCGCTTGCCGCGCTCACTCTGGGCGGCTGGGTTGAGCCGCATCATGTGGTGTGGCTCGCCCTGGTCCAGGGCATTGCCAACACCTTCGACGGCCCGGCGCGGCATTCGCTCCTGCCGGTGATGGTGGGCGGCACGCGCGATCTGCACAACGCAATCGCGCTCAATTCACTGGTGATGAATCTGGGCCGGTTTGCGGGGCCCGCCATCGCGGGCGTGCTGCTGGTGTGGATTGGCGAGGGTTGGTGCTTTGTGCTGAACGGCGTGAGTTATCTGGCGGTGATTGCTTCCCTTGCCCGGCTGCCTTCGAATCGCGCCGGGCGGCCGACCCAGTCGCTGATTCGGGAGTTCTCCGAAGGCTTTATCTGGGTATGGACCACGCTGCCCGCACGGCTGGTGATGATCAATCTGGTGCTGGTGTCGTTTTGTGCGCCCAACTATCAGACGATGATGCCGGTGTTTGCGCGCGACAGCCAGCGGCGGGCCGTTCCTGCTGAAGACGGAAATGGACGCGGGGCATGGCGGCGCATCGGGACGTTTTGATCGCTTGAAGGAAACAGCCCTCTGCTTCGCCTTCGCCGTTGCAACGATT
>JALREG010000184.1 GCA_023253905.1 Burkholderiaceae bacterium | reverse complement strand
GTCACAGATTCCTTCGCCCGACCAGGCGTTCTCGCTGGCCCACCTGGTGGGCGATGTGCTTGAGCTTCTCGAGCGCCAGGCGCCAGGCGCGGTGCATGTGGTGGGTAATTCCGCCGGGGGCTATGTGGCGCAGCGCCTGGCCATCGAACATCCCGAGCGCGTGAAGACGCTTGCGCTCTACGGTTCCACGCCCGGGCTCAAGCAGAGCCATGCCCCCACCTGGATTCCGAAAATCGCAGAGCGCGGCCTGCGCCGGTTCCTTGCTGAAACGATCGAGGAGCGTTTCGACGAGCGGGCCGATCCTGCGCTCGTTGAGTGGTTCATTGGTCAGGCGGGATCGAATGACCCCGCGTTCGTTGCTCGCTTCGTCACCCACATGTGCACCCATGATTTTCTGGATGACCTGGTGGCGGTCCGTGCTCCCACGCTGATCGTGGCTGCCGGCCGTGAGAAAATCGGTCACGCGAGCACCTATTCCGAGATGCAGAAGCGGATTGCAGGCAGTGAACTCCGGACGGTTGACACAGCCGCTCACAACATCTGCGACGGCTACGCCGACCTGTGTCTCGATCTTCTGCTCGATTTTCTCGACCGACACGCTGCGCTCTCCGGCGATCGCGGTCAGGCCCGACCATGAGGAGTCAGAAGCCTATGAAAACCCACTCTCATTCCAACCCGACCCGCCGCCGTCTGCTTGCGAGTCTGGGTGGTGCGGTACTTTTCACTGGCGGCATCGTCCAGGCGCAGCAAGCGTTTCCCTCGCGGCCAATTCGCGTCATCGTGCCCTATGGCACTGGTGGCGGAACCGATATTCTGATCCGCATGCTTGCACCGGCCGTCAGCGCATCGCTCGGGCAGTCGCTGGTGATCGAAAACCGGCCCGGCGCTGGCTCGGTGCTGGGTACCGAGATGGTGGCGCGTTCGCCTGCTGACGGTTACACCGTGCTGGCGGTTGATAGTGCCATCCTGACCAATCCGGGTCTGCGCAAGCTTCCCTTCGATACCAAGCGGGATCTCGCAGGGGTCACCATGATGGCTACCGCGCCAGTGATCCTGGTGGTGCATCCTTCTGTCCCCGCCAAGACGCTGCCCGAGCTCATCGACCTGGCCCGGTCTAAGCCCGGCATGCTGAATTACGCCTCAGGCGGTAACGGCGCCTCCACCCATCTGGCGGGTGAGTTGATGAAGATCGCCTGTGGGGTCGATATCGCGCACATCGCTTACAAGGGCACCGGCCCTGCCATGACCGATCTGCTTGCCGGCCATGTTCAGATGCAGTTTGCAGGCATCAGCTCGGTTCGCGCGCATGTGGAGGCAGGAAAGCTGCGTGCCATTGCGGTGACTGGACCGAAGCGCAGCATCGCCATGTCCGCAGTGCCCACCTTCATCGAGCAAGGGGTGAAGGGTGTGGACGCTGATACCTGGTGGGGACTGTACGCGCCGGGCGGAACGCCAGGCGATCTCGTCAGTGTCCTGAATGATCACTTCGTGCGGGCATTGAAGAGCGCAGACCTGGCGCCCAAGCTTGCGGCGGCGGGATTCATCCCGGTCGCGGGAACCGCTGCCGAGCACGCCGAGATGACCGCATCCATGATCGATCGTTGGACCGAGGTCATCAAGGCTGCGAAGATCACCGCTGACTGAGCGTCTGGCCCTGACTGTCAGCCACCGGGCAATGCAACGCCTGTTCACAACGGAGCATCATGACCTCAACGCCCGAGCGCACGCCGCCAGCTCCTCCTCTGCAGCCGCTCGATGATCTGCGGGTCATCGATCTGTCGAGCTTCATCTCCGGACCGTTTGCGAGCGTGCAGCTGGCCGAATTCGGCGCCGAGGTCATCAAGGTTGAACTGCCCGGCGTGGGCGATGCGCTCCGCCGGTTTGGCACGCTGACCGAGAGCGGCGATTCGCTTCCCTGGCTATCCGAGTGCCGGAACAAGAAATCGGTCACGATCGATCTGCGCCGGCCCGACGGCGCGCGGCTCTTGAAGGCGCTGGTCGCAAAGGCCGACATCCTGATTGAGAATTTTCAGCCGGGTACGCTGGAGAAATGGGGCCTGGGCTGGGAGTTGCTGCACGAACTCAACCCGCGTCTGATCATGGTGCGCATCTCGGGGTATGGTCAGACCGGGCCCTATCGCGACCGGCCCGGCTTCGGACGCATTGCCAATGCCTTTGGCGGGCTCTCGTTTCTTGCCGGTTACCCCGACCGGCCACCCGTCACGCCGGGGTCTGCCACCATCCCCGACTATCT
This sequence comes from Burkholderiaceae bacterium, assembly GCA_023253905.1. The sequence continues at coordinate 7,906 of JALREG010000184.1, read as the reverse complement.
GTCTGGCGCTTACGGCGCGATGGGCGTGCTGCTTGCCCTGCAGGCGCGTCATCGCACAGGCCGCGGCCAGATGATCGACATCGGGCTCTATGAGCCGGTGTTTCGCATTCTCGATGAACTCGCGCCCGCCTATCAGAAGAAAGGCTATGTGCGGCAGCGCATGGGCCCGGGCACAGTGAATGTGGTGCCGCACAGCCACTACCCCACGGGCGATCAGCGCTGGATTGCCATTGCCTGCACCAGCGACAAAATTTTCGAGCGACTGGCGCAGGCCATGGGCGAGCCGCATCTTGCCGAGCCACAGTCCTGGGGCGTGCTTGCACACCGCGAGCGCGATCGGGCGCAGGTGGATCAGCATGTGGCTGAATGGACCTCGCGCCATACGCGCGACGAACTGCTCGAGCGCTGCGAGCACTATCAGGTGCCCTGCGGACCGGTGTATGCGATTGACGAGATTTTCAATGATCCGCAGTACGCGGCCCGCGACAACATTCTTCGGATGAACGACCCGCGGGTGGGCGAGCTGGCTGTGCCCAATCTGGTGCCGCGGCTATCAGACACGCCCGGGTCGGTGAAGTGGCTGGGTCCGTCGCTGGGCGAGCACAACGACGAGATCCTGGGCGGGCTCCTGGGTCTTGATGCCGCTGAACGGGCGCGACTGAGAGACGACGGGGTGATCTGACCCCGTCGCTTCGCGGTGGTTCAGGCAGCGCGGCGAGTACCCTGTCTGCTTTCGAAATGCGCGGCGGCGTCGCGCAGGGTCACCAGATCTGCATATTTCTGGCCCATGTCGAAGAGGCTCGCCTCATGCGGGCCCTTCGCCCGATCACCCACACAGTCGGTCACCACCATCGGGCGCAGCGAATAGGCGGATGCGTCGATGGTGCTCGCGCGCACGCAGCCGCTGGTGGTGCAGCCGGTAATGAACAGCGTGTCAACGCCACGGCTGATCAGCCAGGACGCGAGGTTGGTGCCAAAAAACGCCGAGCTGTGCCGCTTGATTGATACATATTCACCGTCGATCGGTGCGACCGACTCCACAAACTGGGCATCAGCGCTGTCGGGGGCCAGGGCCTGCAGTGCCGGCACCTTGATGGCGAAGGTACCGATGTCCTCGCCCTTGGCCTCCGAAGCAAAGCGCACATGGCACACTGGCACGTTGTGCGCGCGTGCGCTTCGCAGCAGTTCGGCGGTGCGGGCGATGGATTCATTGATGTTGAAGCCGCCCAGCACATCAGGCTTGGCAAAACCCACCTGAAAATCAATGATCAGGAGAGCCGGCTGACGACCAAAGCCGAGCGGCTTGCCGAAGTGCTGTTTCTCGTAAACGCTGAGGTCTGCTGACATGAGGGAATATCCTTGGAGTTAGTGAGTGACGACCGCGAACAGCGTGATGCTTGGAAACGCAATCAGCAGTCCGACGATGAAAAGTTCCATCAGGAAGAACGGCATGACGCCGCGGAAGCACTCGCGGATCGTGATCTCGGGGTTGGCGGCGGACACCACGAAAACATTCAGCCCGACAGGCGGCGTGATGTTGCCGATTTCGGTCATCTTGGTGACCAGGATGCCGAATAGCACCGGGTCGATGCCGGCCTGCTTGATAATGGGAAACACCACCGGCATGGTGAGCAGGATCATCGACGCGGCATCGATAAAGCAGCCCAGGATCAGGAACGGAATCAGCACCAGGATGAGGAGCAGCGTCGGGTGCAGATTGAGGCCTTGTGTCCAGGTGGCGAGGTTTTGCGGCAACTGCGTGGTGCCGAGCGCGGCACCGAACACGCCTGCGCCGATGATCAGAAAGAAAATTGAAGCGGTGCTCGATCCCGACGTTTGCAGCCCTTCCTTGATCTCGGCCATTTTCGCGCCGCGGATGATGGCGATCACCAGCGCGGCGGCCGCCCCAAAGCCGGCTGCTTCGCTGGCAGTGGCCACGCCGGTGTAGAGGGTGCCCATCACCACTGCGAACACCACCAGGATTTCCCAGGACGAGAAGGTGAGCCGCATCCGGTCGCCCCAGCCGGTTTTGGGCTGTCGAGTGATCGAGCGCATCTGGGGATCGCGCTTGACCATCCAGTTGATGCCAACCCCATACACGATGATGGTGAGAATGCCCGGGATGATGCCTGCCATGAAGAGCGAAGGGATGGGCGTTTCGGTGGCGATTGAATACAGCACCATCACTGTGGAGGGAGGGATCAGTACCCCCAGCGTGCCGCCGGTGGCAACCGCCGCGCCTGCCAGCCGCTTGGTATAGCCCGCCTTCAGCAGCTGCGGCACCGCGATCTTGGAGATGGTGGCGGCTGTGGCGATCGACGAGCCCGATACGGTGGCAAAGGCGCCGCAGGCCACCACCGATGAAATGGCAAGCCCGCCCGGGATGTGGCCGAACCACGCCGACGCCGCTCGGAAGCCTTTCTCCGAAATGCCGGCCGAATATGCCATGTGTCCCATGAACAAAAACAAAGGGACGACGATGAAGGCAAATTCTGCCGTGACCGAGTAAGGGAGGCTTCCCAGCAGATAGTCGGCCGCCGACCAGCCGCGCATGGCGATGAGCCCGATGACCCCGGATGAAAGGAGTGCGAGCGCGATCGGAAAACCCAGCGCAAGCAGGACGAACATGCCACTGATCAGGAGGAAGCCTTGCTCAAACGGGCTCATTTGCGCTCTCCGACCAGGTCACTGTCGGACTTGCCGATTTCACCCTTGAGTTCGGTTTCGATATCGACCTGGTACGGATGCCGGCCCACCAGCGCGTATTCCAGGGCGGCGGTGATCGACTGGATGATCAAGAGCGTGAGGCCGACCGATACCATGACCCGGCTGGGCCAGAGCGGGATCTGCACCATGCCAAATGACACTTCGTCGCGGTTGAACGAATAGATTGAACTTCGCCACGAGGTCCAGCACAGAATGCCCAGCACGGCGAGCTGTACGCCGAGCAGCAGCCACGTCACGATCCGGTCAACCCAGGGCGGAAAGCGCTCTGCAAAGATCGAGACACGAAAATTTTCGCGATTGGCTTGGGTGGCGGGAAGACCCAGGTAGATGAGCGCAAGGAGCAGCAGCACCCCCACCTCAAGCACACCCCAGATAGCAATGCCCATCATGCCGCGCAGTACGGCGTCGATCACCACCGCGATCATGATGAGAATGATGAGAACGCCTGTGATACGGGCCATGGCCCGGGAGGCCGAAGCCACCCAGGCCGCCAGGGCCATGGCGCCGGAGGGCGGGCGGGCGGTCATCCCTTGGCCTTGCGGACAAGGTAGCGGTCGATGCCGGTCACGTATTTGCGCTGCGCTTCATACTTGGCCACCAGCGTGTTGAAACTCTTGGTGAGCGCCTCGGGATTGCCGCCCACGCGCTTCACCGCTTCAGCGTATTTGTTGAAGATGACCTGGGTGGTTGCGTCGCGCCAGCGCTTTTCTTCGGCCGGGTCCAGCGGCGCGACCTGAATGCGTTTGGATTTCAGCAGGATCTCCACGCATTCGTCGGTTTCCTTGTCCTGCGCGTCGATGTACCAGTTGAGCGCGTTGTCGGCGGCGGTGGTGAAGACATCCTGCAGCGGCTTGGAGAAACTCTTCCAACGGTCGAGATTGATGGAGGTCATCACGGTGGCAAAGATGCCCATGCGACCGCCGGTCGAGAGGAAGTTGGTCATCTCGGCGAGGCCGTCTTTCACACCCTGCTCGAACGGCGTGGTGGAGATGGCATCGACCCCGCCCCGCTGCATCAGATCGATCGCATCGGTGTAGGGCACGGTGACCGCAGTGGCGCCGAGCGCCTGCAGTGCATCGCCAGGTCCCAGCAGCGTGCGGATCCGCATGCCCTTGAGATCGGCAGCAGTGTTGACCCGCTTCATGCTCCACAGCACGTTTTCAGAAGTGGAGAGCGTGAGAAGCAGGTGGACGTTGTTGCGCTGGAATTCGCGCTGCACCTCGGGGGTGTTCTGGTACCACTCGCGAAATGCCATGCAGCCCGCATAAGGGCTTTCGGTGACAAACGGCAGCGTGACGCCCGAGACCGGGAACTCGCGCGGGTTGAAGGCAGCGGGCACGGTGAAGCCCAGGTCGGTGGCGCCACGTGCCATGCCGGGGTAGACATCGCCCGCCTTCAGCGGGTTGCCGCCCAGCATCCACTCAAAGGTCACCTTGCCGTTGGTCTTGGCGGTGACCTCTTTCGCGAATTCCTGCTGCACGCGGGTAAACAGCGACGGGGCGGGATAGTTGGATGCGATACGCAGTTTCAGGTCCGGAAACGAGGCCTGGGCACGCACGATCGCAGGCGCCCCGGCGACGGTTGCACCGGCTGCTGCGGCGGTGAGGAATTCGCGCTTTTTCATGGTGAAACTCCTTCGGTGAAAAATCGGTTTACTGCGGCAGCACGGGCTGTCGCAGATGATGGCTGGTCACGCGTTGCCACGCGTGACCCAGTTGCAGGACCGCGGCTTCGTTGAAGCGGGCAGCGCTCAGTTCGAATGAAAGAGGCAGGCCGGCCGCATTGAATCCGCAGGGCACGGCAAGTGATGGCACGCCCGCTGAAGCGAAGACCGAGGTGAAGCGCGGAATTGCACGGATGGCGTTGGCGTAGGCGAGCCCGGCGCGTGCCGGTGCCGGCCCCGGCGTGGTGGGCGACAGGATGGCGTCGATTCCCTGGTCGGAGAGAATGCGATGCAGTCGATGACGCCAGGCTTCGATCCATCGTAGTGCCTGCGCATACTGAGCGCCGGTCACGCGTTCGCCGATTTCGTAGCGCACCATCAGGTCTTGTCCGTAGTCTGCCGGCCGACGCGCGAGTTGTTCGCGGTGAAGCGCGAACGCGTCGGCGAGCACGATCCGGAATGCGAGCATTTCCTGCGCGAGCTCGACATCGCCCAACTCCACCTCGACAATCTCGACGCCGAGGTCACGGTAGGTGCTGAGGGCGGTTTCCAGGGCGCTTCGCAGATCATGGTCGATATCGTCGAAGAACCAGCGACGCATGACCCCGATACGCCTGCCGCGAACGGGGTCATCGAGTGTCGCAAGCGGGTCAACCACCGGCGTGTCGATCGAAAACGGATCGCTCGGATCATGACCGGCGATGACCGCAAACACGCGGGCGACATCCTCAACTCGCCTGGCAAGCGGGCCGAATGCGTCAAAGGGCGCGCTCACGGCGATGCTGCCCGTGCGCGAAATGCGGCCGATGCTGGGCCGCAAGCCTGCAAGCCCGCAGTAGGAGGCGGGCAGACGGATTGAGCCTGCGGTGTCGCTGCCAATTGATACGCGCGCCATCCCGCACGGTACCGACGCGCCCGAGCCGCCGCTCGAGCCGCCCGGGATGTGCGCCGGGTTCCATGGATTGGCGACCGGGCCAAAGTGCAGGCTCTGGCTGGTGGGGCCGAACACCCACTCGTGCAGATTGGCCTTACCGATCAGGACTGCGCCGGCTGCAATCAGTCGTTCGGTAATAAAGGCATTTTTTGCCGGTAAATGGTCGCGAAGGATGGTGGATGCGGCGGTTGTGGGAACGCCCGCCCAGTCGAGGCAGTCTTTTATATTGATGACCCAGCCGTGCAGCGGACCCGCCGACCCGCCGGCAGCGGCGATTCGATCGAGTTCAGACGCGCGTTCGCGCGCTGGTTCGGCGCGCACCGCGATCATGGCGTTGACCACTGGATTCCAACGCTCGATGGCGGTCAGTGCCTCGTTGACCGCCTGGCTCGCAGGCCCCACAGCGGGGGCGCTCATTGCGCGGCCGGTGTCTCGTCATCCCAGACTTTTTCGGGCATGGGGAGCCCGGTGAATGTTTCGGGGGGCAGGGGGCGATCGACCGTGACACCGAGGCCTTCCAGCACCCACATCAGCTGGCGCGTGTGCTGGCCGCTGTGCCAGACCGTGCGCTCGAGGAACTGATGGTGGGACTGCTCACCGTAATACACATCGGCCTTGGCCGACCAGTCGAGGTTAAGGGCTGAGCCTGAAAACCAATTGCGCACCTGCGTCTGCACCTGTGCCGCATAGCGGAGGATGTGATCGCGGCTGTTGGCCTCAGGCGAGGGGAACCGGTTGTAGGAGTCAAAGGTGAGGGGGATGCCGGCCTTTTCTTCCAGGAAGGCGTCGGCGTTGTTGAAGATATGAAAGGTAAGATCGGTGTAGCTACGCGGCCGGTTGGGCAGGAGATCATGCAGGTTGCGATCGGGCAGCTGGCGGAAAAAACGCTCGGCGCCATCGAGAATAGTCACCAGCCTGCGCTGCAATTCGTCAACGGGTAGCAGCGTGATCTTGAGGCCGGTTACGCCCACGAGCTTGGCCACATCGGTCAGCACCTGCCCGTTGGCCCATCGATCACCTTTTGTCACGATGGGAACCTGCCGCAGGCCGAAATGCTTCAGCTCTTCGAATGCAGCGTCGTCTGCGAGCACGTTGCGGGACAGGAACGGCACCCCGTTCTTGGCAAGGAATTCCTTGGTACGCAGGCAACTGGTGCAGCCGGGCTGCCAGTAGACGCGGATCGCGTCATCGCGGATCGGGGTGGCGGTGGTCATCGGCGATGTCTCCATAAGCAGAGTGCAAACCGCCGATGATCGGGGAAAGTGGGCGACAGGGCAACCCTGGTCGCTTGAACGAGAAACGCCTGCGACTACGGACGGGCGATCGCGATGCTCGATACCGTGTTGGACGCCGCGTCATAAGCGTAACCCGTGCCTGAAATGGTGATCACCGTGTAGGTGACGGAGGCGGTCTTGCCTGACAGGGATCCACTCGACACGGTGCAGGTTCCGGTCGCGTCGGTGGTGCATCCCACACCTTTTCCGCCCACGGTGAAGTCACCCCTGACCACTGCACCGGGCGCCGCCGTGCCGTCGGCACGCGTTACCTTGACGGTGACGCGCGCGGTCCAGCCGTTTCGCTGCTTGACCGCCGATGCTGACAACGAACTCACGGCGACCTTGACGGTCGTGACTGGTGGTGGAGGCGGGCTTGCCGACGTGTTTGCGTCGGCGTAGACCAGTCGATTGGGCGAATTGGTGCCCGCGCTCTGAATTACGTTGAGGGTGGTTCCGCTGATCAGTTGCTGTGCGATGGCAGAGGGCGTTGCGTCAACGGCGACTTCAAGGAGTTGAGCGATGGCTCCCGCAACATGAGGACTTGCCATCGACGTGCCGCTCAATGTGGCGAGGGCCGTAGACCCGGTGTGCCAGGTGGAAACAATTGACTCTCCCGGCGCGAACAGGTCGATGCACGCACCGAAATTTGAGAACGACGCGCGCTGGTCGGATGCATTACTCGCCGCTACGGTGATCGCTTCCGGGACACGGGCGGGTGAGTAGTTGCATGCGTTGGCTGCGCTGTTACCGGCCGCGACGACCGCCGTGACGCCCCGTGAGATGGCGCCTGCGACCGCCTGGTCCAGCGTGCTCGATGCGGTGCCGCCCAGAGACAGATTCATGACTGAGCGGGCTGGCGCGTTGGCCGCGACCCAGTCAATCCCGGCGACGACGCCGCTCAGCGTGCCCGATCCACTGCAATCAAGTACCCGCACCGGGACCAGCGTGACCGACTTTGCGAGGCCTGCAACGCTTCCGCCGATGGTCCCGGCCACGTGCGTGCCGTGACCGTTGCAATCTTCGGTTCCTCGGCCGTCGGCGATGGCGGTGAAGCCCGCTGCGATCCTGCCCGAGAATTGGGCGTGGGAACTCAGAATGCCGGTATCGACGACGAAGGCTCGAACGCCCGTTCCGCTGGCGGTCCAGCTGAAGCTGCTGCTGAGGGGCAGGCTGCGCTGGTCGGCCCGGTCCAGTCCCCAGGGGGCCGACGTTTGCGTAACCAGCTGTCGGCTGACGATGCTGTCAACCTCAACCCGATCAACGTTTGGATTGTTGGCGATGGCATCGAGGAACGCATCGGCCGCT
>JALREG010000074.1 GCA_023253905.1 Burkholderiaceae bacterium | reverse complement strand
CGATCGTGGGCGTGTTCTGGGGTCAGTACACACAACTGGAGCCAGCAAGCTTTCATGCCGACGTAGAGCGAATGTTTGGCTGGATCGCAGAGGGCAAGCTGAACCCCCACATCTCGGCGCGATTTTCATTGGCGGAGGGCGCACGAGCGCTTGAGCATCTGCTCGCCCGGCGCGCCACCGGCAAGGTGGTGGTGCTGCCTTAAGCGGGCGCAGGCTTCTCAGAGCAGATGGGCGATGCCCGCCGCAAGAAGCGATAACAGCACCGTGGACATGATAGGGAGGGAAATATCCCGACCAAACAGCGTGAAGCTGAAGTCGCCCGGCAGTCGCCCGATACCAAAGCGACGCAGGAAGGGCATCAGCCCGGAAAAAAGGGCGAGCGCAATTACCGTGGCAATCAGCCATTTGATCATCGCCCAATTATCGCACCCGGTTGCGCGCAACGCCGCCCCACTTGAGAGGCCAGGCGATGAGCGCTGAGCACCCGCCACCGGAGCCCGCACCGCCGGGCCGTCTCGCCCGCGCCCACCCGGTGCTGCGCGCGATGCTGTGGGCGACCGCAGGCGGCATCATCCTGTGCCTGCTCAACGCAGTATCGCGCGGCCTGGCCCATGAAATGCCTCCGGCGCAGGAACATGGCCTGCGCTATTTCGCCGGGTTCGCGCTGATGATGCCGCTTGCGCTTCGCGCCGGGCACGCGCGCTGGCGAACCGGTGATCTGCCAGGCCATCTGCTGCGCGGCCTGATCCATACCATCGCACTCACCATGTGGTTCATCGCACTCCCCGCAGTGAGCCTCGCCGACACCACGGCCATCGGCTTTACCACACCGATTTTTCTGATGCTGGGCGCAGGTCTTCTGCTGGGCGAAGCCATGATGGCGGCACGCTGGATCGCGGCGGCAATTGGCTTTGCCGGCGTGCTGATAGTGGTCGGGCCCTCCCTGGGCGGGTCAGCGGCGGGCGCCATGCTGCTGATGCTCGCCTCGGCGCCCATGTTTGCTGCCACCATGCTGATGAGCAAGCGCCTTGCGCGACGCGACGGACCCTCCGTACTCGTGCTCTGGCAGGCTGCATCGATCACGCTCCTGTCTGCACCGCTCGCGCTCTACCAGTGGCAGCCTGTCACGCTCTCGCAGGGCCTTCTGCTTCTGCTCGCAGGCGTGCTCGGCAACGTCGGCCAGTATGCGGTGACGCGTTCATTTCATCGCACCGACATATCGGCCACACAATCGGTTCGCTTTCTCGATCTGCTCTGGGCGTCGCTCTTCGGTTGGGTATTCTTTAGCGATGTGCCTGCCCACACCACGCTCGCGGGCGGGGCGGTCATCCTCGCCGCATCGCTCTGGATAGCCCGTCGCGAATCACGGGCCGCCAGACCCTAGTGCTCAGCCCTCGCCCCCGCGCGCGAGGTCAGGGGATCAGCACGGCGCGGCGATCCCGGCCGTTCAGCAGCAGCGGCTCAAATGCGGGGTCTGATCCAAACGCGATCACCTTGAAGAGTTCGCCCATCTCGGCTTCGGAGACGAGGAGCTGAAGCGCCTGCGCTGCGCGAACGCGCGTGGCCGGGTCCGCGGAAGACGCCCTCAGCGGAAACAACTCGGCCAGCCCGCAGCCCAGCAAAAACGCACTCTGCGCGCCGTAGCCCAGGCAGTTGAGGCCGGCGCCGGTGGCCGCATCATGCACGGCGCTGAAATCGACATGCGCAGTGATATCACACAGCCCTGGGCTCCAGAGCGGATCGGCGTGGGAGCGGTGGCGGTAGTGGCAGTTGAGCGTGCCTGAAGCACGCGCCGGGTGATAGAACTCGGCAGCGGGAAATCCGTAATCGATCAGAAGCATCACGCCTGTGCCAAGCCGCTCAGCCACGCTCGAGACCCAGGCCGACGCCTGCTCACCGATCTCGCTTTGATAGGCGCCGAGCGGCAGCGTATCCGGCCAGCCTGCGCGCGCGAGCCTCGCCTGCACGCGACGGGCAAAAGCGGCATCGGGCGCGCGCGAGCCCAGCCGCAGACCCGGCGCAAGCGGCGGACCCTCCCGGTCCACATGGTGGCGCGATCCGCGAGAGACGTCATGCGCGGGTCCGGGCGCGAGTTCAACCACCCGCTCTTTAAGCTCCCCGTTTTCCATAGCAAAAAGCTCGACCGGCAAGGCATCGAGGAGTTCGTTGGCAAGCACAATGCCGTCGATCCGGTCGGGTAACGCAGCCCGCCATTGCACGCGCTCGAGCGCCTGCGGGTGGGTCGCTGCGAGCGTAGCCTGCTGACGCGCGCGAAGCTCAGCCGACAGCTCGATGATGCGGTACTCGACCGTGTCATGGCCCAGCGCGTCGAGCTCGGACAGAATCTGCGCGGCCAGCGCACCCGAGCCAGCACCAAATTCCCAGATGCACGGCGCGAGCGCAGGCAACCACCTCACGAGTTGCGCGGCCACGCAGGCACCGAAGAGCGGGGAGAGCTCCGGTGCCGTGACAAAGTCGCCGGCAGCACCGAATTTACGGCGACCGCCCGCGTAATAGCCCATCCCCGGCTCGTACAGTGCGATCGACATGTAGCGGTCAAAGCCGATGGCTCCGCCCGCGCGCACGATTGCCTTGCGCACACGCGCTTCGACCTGTTGCGAGACCTCGCGCTCGGCGGGGTCGGGATCGGGCAGGGCCGGCTGGGGGTTCGCCATGGACATGTGGCGGATTATCCTCCGCCCGGCATTGCTCGCCTGATCCCGAGCCACCGACCGCCCGGGCGCTGCGCGTCCGCCCGGATGCTTTACACTGCCGTCGCGCGAGCGTTGCGCGTCGTGGTTCACCGCGGGCGCGCGTTACCCCGAGCCGGCGCGAGGCTTGAGTCGCCGGGCGTGAGGCCCTTGACGCTACCCCTTGACGCTCTCTCTTGACGCTATCTCGCCCCGATTCACCGCCATCCGGTCCACCCCGCTCCGGTTCCTGAAACAACCCAGCCCACCGCCGCCGATGTCCGCCGCCCCCGTTGTGCTCATCACCGGAGCCGCCCGCCGTATCGGGGCCGGCATGGCGCGCTTTTTTCACACCCGCGGTTGTCACGTCGTCATCCACTACCGGCAATCGGCGGCGCAGGCGGAGGCGCTGTGCGCCGAGCTTTGCGCGCTGCGGCCACAGTCGGCGCTCGCGGTGGCAGCCGACCTGGCAAATGCCGAGGGCTGCTCGGCGGTGGTGGCCGCAGCACTGGCCTGGCAGGGGCGGCTGGACGGTCTGGTGAACAATGCCTCCACCTTCATCCGGTCTGATCTCGGGCAGGTCGACGAGGCGCACTGGACCTACCTGATCGACGGCAATCTGAAAGCGGCGTTTTTCTGCAGCCAGTACGCAGCACCAGCGCTTCGCGCTTCGGGCGGCGCGATCGTCAATGTCTGCGATGTGCGGACCGATCGGCCGTTACCGGGCTTTTCGGTCTACACCGCAGCCAAGGCCGGTATCGTCTCGCTCACCCGCTCGCTCGCGCTGGAGCTCGCCCCACAGGTGCGGGTCAACGCCATCTCACCCGGGTCCCTCACCTGGCCGGAAGACGATACCTTCGATGCCAGCGAGCGAGCGCGAATCGAAGCGGCGATTCCCCTGGCGCGTATCGGTGACGGATCGGACATGGGCCAGGTCGCACACTTTCTGATGCGCGAGGCGCACTATGTGACCGGACAGGTGATCGCGGTCGATGGCGGTGCGGGCCTCGCCAGCCCATGAAATCTCACTGAACCGATGATGAGCGAACAGTTTCCTGATTGCTACCGGATCGTGGTGCAAAGTACCCAGGTGGAATGCCTGCTCGGCGTGTATGAACACGAGCAGCGGCAACCTCGACATATCGGTGTCGAGGTGGAGTTGAAATGGAAGATATTGTAGATTATAAAGTGCCTATGGGAATTTTAGGTCAATTGGTCCACCCTATTTTAGTGAAACCAAAATTAGATGAGATATTTGAATACCGAAGAAAAAAATTAATCGAA
>JALREG010000147.1 GCA_023253905.1 Burkholderiaceae bacterium | reverse complement strand
TCAGCCCCGGAAAGAGCGCCGGGCCATAAGGCTGGCCTGGCGCAGGCGGGAAGTCGCGGACATGCCAGAGCACCGCGCCCGCAAGCGCCAGGAACGCCGCGCCGCTCGGCGCGTCGCCACGTCGCGCCCTACCAACCTACTTCGCGAGGCCGACCGCTTTCATGACTTCACCCTTGGCCGCGTCGTCTCGTGCCATGAAGGCTGCAAAATCGGCAGGGCCGGCCCACATTTCGCCAAACCCACGGGCGGCAAGGAAGTCCTTGTAGGCCTTGGAATCGTAGATCTGCTTGACGGCGGAGGCCAGGCGATCAACGACGTCCTTGGGCATACCCTTAGGCCCAGCAACCCCGCGCCACGCGCCATTGGTCCAGTTGCTACCGACCGATTTCAGGAGCGGGACCTGGGGAAAGAGGCCATCGGGCTTCTCGGCCATCAGCACAATGGGTCGGACCTTGCCGGCCTCGATCAGCGAGCGCCCTTCAGGAAGCGACGCCGACACCAGGTCGACGCCGCCCGCCGCGAGATCCTGCAGCCCGGGGGCCGCCCCCTGACTGGGCACCCAGGCCACGGCGTTACCGGCCAGCTTGGCATCGACCAGCCAGCCTGCGAGCCCCAGATGCCAGATGCCACCCTGCCCGGTTCCGCTCCCCTTCAGCTTGCCCGGATTGGCTCGTGCTGCATCGAGCAGAGCCTTGGCGTCTTTGATGGGCGAATCAGCCCGCACCATCACGGCGTTGGGATCGAAATTCACCAGGGCGATTGCGGTGAATTCGTTATGGCTTAGCTTGGTCAGGCCGGCATGCCGCATCATGCCGATCTCGACCGTGATGAGCCCAACCGTGTAGCCGTCGGCAGGCGCCGACGCGATGGCCTGATGGCCCACCACGCCACTGCCGCCCGTGCGGTTGACCACGTTGACGGGTTGCTTGAGCGCCTTCTCGAGCTCAGCGGCAACGAAGCGCGCGACCGCGTCGGTGCCTCCGCCCGCCCCCCAGGGAACGATCATGGTGATGGGGCGATCGGGATACGCGGCGATCGCAGGCGCAGAAAACAGCGTGGACGCGGCAAGCGTTGCACCCGCCAGCGCGCCGAGCAGGCGTCGTTTCATGGAAGTCTCCGATGTTATTAGGATCAATCTGCTCGCGGTCTGGCCCGAGCTGAGCCCGGGAGATCACGGCAATCCATTGTAAGTCGACCCCGGAAACGATGAAAGCGCGCCTTAACCGGCGCTGTCGGATCCTATTTTGTACCGAAGATCCGATCACCCGCATCGCCCAGCCCGGGCACGATGTAGCCATGCTCGTTCAGTTCCCGGTCAATCGCTGCCGTGTAGACAGGGATATCGGGGTGATGCCGATGGAAATTGGCCAGTCCCTCGGGCGCTGCGAGCAGGCACACAAACCGGATCGAGCGGGGTCTGGTCGCCCGCACCCGATCCACCGCCGCGACGGCCGAGTTGCCCGTTGCAAGCATCGGGTCGAGCACGATCACATCGCGCTCCTCCATGCCCTGCGGCACCTTGAAGTAATACTCCACCGCATTCAGCGTGGCGGGGTCGCGAAACAGTCCCACATGACCGACGCGTGCGCTCGGCACCACGTCAAGCATCCCGTCCAGAAATCCCTGCCCTGCCCGCATGATCGCGAGCAGCACGATTTTCTTGCCATCAATCACCGGCGCCAGCATGGTCTCAAGCGGCGTTTCGATGCTGATCTCCTGAACTGGCATCTCCCGCAACACCTCATACGCCATCAGCATCCCGATCTCGTGCAGCAACCGCCGGAAGCTGTTGGTGCTGGTGTCCTTGCGGCGCATCAGCGTGAGCTTGTGCTGAATCAGGGGATGCTTGAGATGGTGAACGGCATGCGACATATGCGGTTTCTCCAGGTTGGCGTCACGCGGCAAGGCACAGCGCAGGCTGGCCGGGAACCTCGAACGAACGGCCAGGGCCGGCCGCGCTCATCCGAACCGTAACGAGCGCAACCCCACCGTGCGATCAATGATCAGCACCACCAGCAGCGTCATCACGATGCTCACGCTCGACACAGCCGCTGCGGTGGGATCGAAGTCCCAGCGCAGATAGTCAAATAACTGCAGGGGTAGCGTCGTCATTCCCACGCCCTTCAGCAGCAGCGACAAATTGAAGAGATCAAACGAAATAATGAACGCGAACAATGCTCCGGTGATGAGGCCGGGCTTGATGAGGGGCAGTGTGATGCGTCGAAAACAGACCCACGGGTTTGCGCCAAGGCTGCGAGCCGCCTGTTCGATGGAGCGATCGAAGTTGTAGAGCGAGGCACTCACGTTGATGAAGACATATGGCAGCGTAATCAGGGTGTGACCAATGAGGAGCCCCGCCATCGTCCGGGTGCCAACACCTGTGGCATAGAGAAAAAACAGTAATGCAATCGCAGTAAGGATTTCTGGAAGCATCAGCGGCATCATGAGCAGCAAACGAAGCCGGTCACGCCAGAGGCCGGCGTATCGCACAAAATAAAGCGCTGCCGCGGTACCGATCAGGGTTGAGGTCAGCGTGGCAACCGACGCCACGATCAGCGAGGTGCGCATCGCGCGGATGAAGCCCTCATTGGCAAACAGCGCGCCGTACCAGCGAAAGGACAGCCCCTGCGGCGGAAACGCCAGGAACTCGCCGGCATTCAAGGACATCAGCACAATCAGAACAATAGGCGTGAGCAGGAACACATACACCAAGGCAATGAAACCCAAAGCGAGGCTGCGCAGCATCATTCGAGCCCTCGCATCATCGGGCGACTGGCGCGGACGAACAGCCACACCGCCAGACCACCTGTCGCAGCCAGCACCAGGGCAAGCGCTGCGCCCGCCGGCCACCGGAAGTTGTCGATCAGGGCTTGCACCACCAGCACCGACATCGTCTTCACCTGCGCACCGCCCAGCATCACGGGCGTCACATAGGCACTGAGAGAAAGCACAAACACCAGAATGCAGCCCGCCTGAAGACCCGGCCAACTGAGCGGAAGCCACACCCGCCGGAACACCTGAACCGGCGAGGCGCCAAGCGAGCGCGCCGCGAGCGCCAGATTCGGATCAATGGATTGAATGGCGCCGATCAGCGGGAGAATCATGAAGGGCAGAAACACATGCACCAGCGCAAGCGTCACGCCAAAGTGGTTGTTCATGAGGGTGAGTGGCATGTCGATCAGCCCGAGCCCTCGCAGCCATTGGTTGATGACCCCGTTTCCGGAGAGCAGGATCAACCAGCCAAAACTTCGCACCACCACCCCCACGAGAAGCGGTGACAACACGAAGATATAAAGAAGCCCCTTCCATCGCGACGCGGTTCGGGCGAGGTGAAATGCAACCGGGTAGCCCAGCAACGCACAGATCAGGGTGGTCTTGAGACCCAGCCATACGGTGTCGGCCAACACACCCAGAAAATAGGCATCACCAAAGATTCGCGTGAAGTTCGCCGCAGTGAAGCCCGGGCCATACGGCGCCCCCACCCCGGGTGGCCGCAGGCTCATCAACACAATATTGAGATACGGAATCACCAGGAAAACGCCAATCAGCACCAGCGCAGGCGCGACCAGCCAGATGCTCCGACGCCGCCCGCTCATGCCACCCCTGAGGCGGGCAGTGCCCACAGCTGACGCTCGTCGATACTGAGGGTGGCCTGCGCACCGGCTGCGATGTCCGAGCCCGGCGAGGTGTGCGCAAAAAGGCTGACTCCGCCCGTAAAGGCCAGCACATGCTCGACACTGCCACCCAGGAAATAGGTGCGGATGACCTGCCCCCGAAGCGCCTGAGCGCTCGTCTGCTCAGCCGCTGCCAACTGAAGGGCTTCGGGCCTGACCACAAGCAGCGCCTGCTGGCCCGCCGCAAGCGACGGAGCGGCCGGCGAAACCACTATCCCAAGCGGCGTCTCGAGTTCAACGTGCTCGGCATCACGCCGCGCGAGCACCGTTCCTCTGACAAACTGGGTTCGACCGATAAATTGCGCCACCTCGCGACTGGCTGGTCGTGCATACAGTTCGCGAGGCGGGCCCACCTGCGCAATTTCGCCACTGAACATCACGACCACCCGATCGGACATCACCATCGCTTCCGATTGGTCATGCGTGACATAAAGCGTGGTGATCCCCACCCGTTGCTGGAGATCGCGGATAAAGAAACGCATTTCCTCGCGGAGGCTTGCATCGAGGTTGGCCAACGGCTCATCGAGAAGAAGCATGCGCGGTTCGATCACGAGCGCACGTGCCAGGGCGACCCGCTGCTGCTGCCCCCCGGAGAGTTGACGGGGATAGCGATCCAGCATGGCTTCGAGCTGAACCATCCGAAGCGCCTGTTTCACGCGCTCCGCGACATTGGCCTGCGACACCTTGCGCATTTCCAGCCCGAAGGCCAGATTCTGCGCAACCGTCATGTGCGGAAACAGCGCGTAGTTCTGAAACACCATGCCAATGTCGCGCCTCTCGGGCGGCAGTTGCGTGATGTTCTGCGCATCAAACAGGATCTCGCCCGCATCGGGCTGCTCGAACCCCGCCACGCAGCGCAAGGTGGTGGTCTTGCCGCACCCGCTCGGGCCAAGGAGCGAGATCAGCTCTCCCT
>JALREG010000032.1 GCA_023253905.1 Burkholderiaceae bacterium | reverse complement strand
CTGTCGGGAAGAATGGCATTCGACGGTGACAAATGATCGGTGGTGATGTTGTCACCCAGCACGGCCAACGGTCGGAGCCCTTTTAGCGTGCGCTCGCCCGCGAGTGCGCCTTCCCAGTACGGTGGACGGCGAATGTAGGTGGACTGCGGCCGCCAGTTGTAAAGCGGCGAGACCTGCTCGCTGTCATCGCGGCGAATCTCGAACATTTGCGTATAGACCCGCCGGAACTGCTCGGGCTTGACCGCCGCGCGCATGACCGCGTCGATTTCCTCATCAGACGGCCAGAGATCTTTCAGACGGATGTCGCGGCCGTTGTGAACCGTGAACACGTCCTTTTCGATGTCAAAGCGGATGGTCCCGGCAATTGCGTAAGCCACCACAAGGGGAGGGGAGGCGAGGAACGCCTGCTTGGCATACGGGTGAATACGGCCATCAAAATTGCGGTTACCCGACAGCACAGCGGTGGCATAAAGATCACGGTCGATGATCTCCTGCTGAATCTTGGGATCGAGCGCGCCCGACATGCCGTTACAGGTGGTGCAGGCAAAGCCAACGATTCCAAAGCCCAATTGTTCGAGCTCTGGCAGCAGCCCTGATTCGCGCAAGTACTCGGCACCCACCCGCGAACCGGGGGCGAGCGAGGTCTTGACCCAGGGCTTTCGCTTGAGCCCGAGCCGATTGGCGTTGCGGGCCAGCAGCGCAGCTGCGATCACGTTGCGCGGATTGCTGGTGTTGGTGCAGCTTGTGATGGCAGCGATGATGACTGCCCCATCGGGCATCTGATTGGGCACCTCCTGCCATGACGTGGCAATGCCCTTGGCCGCCAGATCAGTGGTGGCGACGCGTGCGTGAGGGTTGGAGGGCCCCGCCATATTGCGCACAACGGAGGAGAGGTTGAACTCAAGCGTACGCTCGTAGCGGGCGTTTGCCAGGCTGTCCGACCAGAGGCCTGCGGTCTTCGCGTAGGTTTCAACGAGCGCCACCTGCGCGTCGTCGCGGCCGGTGAGCTTCAGGTAATCGATGGTCTGGCCATCAATGAAAAACATGGCAGCGGTGGCGCCGTATTCCGGTGCCATGTTGGAAATGGTGGCGCGGTCACCGAGCGAGAGCGCGGCTGCACCTTCGCCCCGGAACTCTAGATAAGCGCCGACCACCTTCTGCTTGCGCAGGAACTCGGTGAGGGCCAGCACCACGTCAGTGGCCAGGATGCTGGGACCCGGCTTGCCGGTCAGTTCAACGCCGACAATGTCAGGAAGCCGCATCCAGGACGCGCGTCCCAGCATGACGTTTTCCGCTTCCAGCCCGCCCACACCGATGGCAATCACGCCCAGTGCATCGACATGCGGGGTATGGCTATCGGTACCCACGCAGGTATCGGGGAACGCAACGCCGTCGCGCACCTGAATGACCGGCGACATTTTCTCCAGATTGATCTGGTGCATGATGCCGTTGCCAGGCGGAATGACGTCTACGTTCTTGAACGCGAGGCGGGTCCAGTCAATGAAATGAAAGCGGTCTTCGTTTCGACGGTCTTCGATCGCGCGATTCTTCTCGAAAGCCTGCGGATCAAATCCACCGCACTCCACCGCGAGTGAATGGTCAACGATGAGCTGCACTGGCACCACCGGGTTGACCTGGGCCGGGTCACCGCCCTGGTTGGCGATGGCATCGCGAAGACCCGCGAGGTCAACGAGCGCGGTCTGCCCGAGGATGTCATGACAAACGACGCGGGCCGGGTACCACGGGAAGTCGAGATCGCGCTTGCGCTCGATCAGCTGCGAAAGCGAAGCGGTGAGTTTGGCGGGATCACAGCGGCGCACCAGGTTCTCGGCCAGAACCCGTGAGGTGTAGGGCAGGCTATCCCAGGCGCCGGGGGCGATGTCGTTGACGGCGGCACGGGCATCGAAGTAATCGAGCGAGGTGCCGGGCAGGCGGGTGCGGTATGGGGTATTCATAGCTCATTAGTTTAGCGAACGACCCTGACGCGAAGCTTATCGGCTCGGCAGTCGGTGGGGCGCCGGGTGACGCCCCATACACCGCCGTAGTGTCAGCCCGCCGAGGTGGCGGTGAGCTGCTTCAAAGCCACTCCTCGCGCAGCAGCTCCAGGCGCTCAAACACGACACGATCGCTGACGATGAACAGATCGGCTTCGCCGCCCATCGCCTGATGGGTCACCCAGTGCCAGGAAGGAATGGTGAAGACGTCGCTCGGACCCCACTCAAACTCGGCGTCGCCGACTCGCGATCGACCGTGGCCGGATACGACAAGGCACATCGAGGTGTAGGCGCCTCGGCGGGTCCGCGTGGGTGAATCGGCATTGAGGCGCATGGCATAGCAGTCGAGTGTGGGCATGACTGCGCCGCCTGTGGCGGGGTTGACGTAGCGCACGGTGCGCGACCCGTCTGCGCCAGCCGCGGTGGCCGCGAGCGTGTCGCGGGTGGCCGCACCGGGGTAGTGGAATTTGGGCGAGCAGCCCGGTACCGTCGCCGCCTCCGGGGAGGCGAGCCCGGCCGCCTGCCAGATACGCTCCTCGCCCGCATCCACCTTCCAGAAATCATCATCCGTCGGGTCGCCCGCCTCGAAAAAATGCGCGTTGAGTGCGCAGAGCAGCGGCATGTTGGCGGCGTCAAACCAGATGATTCGTCGGTTGCTTTGATTGATGTGGCCATGCCAGGCCATGGGCGGGGTGAGGATCAGGTCGCCTGAGCGCATTTCGCACCAGCGGCCATTGACGATGGTGGCGGCGCCTTCGGCCTGCACGGCAAACCGCAAGGCCGCGCCCGTATGCCGGTGGGGGCGTGCCTGTTCGCCTGGATCGAGCACGGTGAATGCGCCGAGCATGTTGGCACTGGTGGCCGTGTCACCGCCGAAATTCGGATGGGTCATGATGAGCGCGCGCCGCTCGATTTCCTCGATGGGCACCTCCGAGACCGCACGATGCAACAGCGGCTCGGTGTCGCGCCAGCGCCAGATGAACGGTGTGTCGCGAGGTTTGGGCTCGCGTGGCGTGATGCGCTTGTAGCGATCCCAGAGCGGATGGAGGTTCGCCCGATACAGATCGGCGAGATACGGCGAGGGGTCGTTACCCCCGCCCGCGACTGCGTCATTCATGACCCGGATCTCCGGCGTGAAGCCTTGAGGGCGATTATTTCGGAAGCTTCTGATCGATGTTGCCGCTGTCGATCAGCACATGCTTGATAAACACCCGCGGTTCGACCTTGCTGCCTTTAAGGTACTCGGACAGAACATCGACGCCCATCCGCCCCCAGAGCACCGGGTTCAGCTCGACCGTCATGGCGAGATTACCCTCCTTGAGCGAACGCAGCGCCGGCGGCACCCCATTCATGCCGGTGACCAGCGTCTTGCCTTTGCGGTTGGCGGCAAGCACCGCCTGCGTGGCGCCGAGCGCGACATCATCATTGGCGGTGTAGATGGCTGCCAGATCGGGATTGGCCACCAGCACATCTTCGGTGTTCTTGAGACCGCGCTCGCGGGTCAGCGGCCCGTCGTTGCGGAACACCACCCGGATGTCGGGATACTTGGCCATGATTTCGGTGTAGCCCTCGGCGAGGTTGCGGAAGGTGGGCGCACCAGAGGGGCCGAGCAGCATCGCTACCTTGCCTTTGCCGCCAATGCTCTTGGCGGTCCACTCAGCAATATCGCGACCGATCTGCTTTTCGTCCATAGCGACATGGAGCGTCTGGTTGGGCGAGGTGGAGCCACGCGCCACCGATACGATGGGGACCTTGCCTGCTGCGGCGGCATCGTAGGCCGCGTTCACGCCTGTGGCATCGATCGGCGAGATGAGCACCCCTTTGACGCCCCGGGCCACCAGATCCTGTACGCCATTGATCTGCTTGAGCTTGTCTTCATTAGACGAGACCGATGCCACCTCCCAGCCGAGTTCGCCAGCGCGGGCGCGAATGCCTCGCATCATTGCAATGTAGAACGGATTGTCGTCTTGTGGCAGAGAAACGCCGATCGTGATTTTTCCCTGAGCCTGTGCGACGGTGAGCGGGGCGGATAGTGTGGTGAAGGCGGCCAGAGCGGCCATCAGAAGCGTGCGACGCATGGGGTATCTCCTGGGTGGGGTGAGTAGGGATGGTTTGAATGCTAACGCTTGGAGCGCAGGCTGTCTGCTGCGGCGGCGGCGATGATCACCACGCCAATCGCGACGCGCTGCCAGTAGGAATCGACATTCAGCAGGTTCAGGCTGTTGCCGAGCACGATCATGATGAACACGCCGATCACGCTCTTATAGAGCGTGCCTTCGCCACCGTGCAGGGCGGCGCCGCCCAGCACCACCGCAGCGATTGCGGTCAGCTCATAAAACTCGCCTGCCGTCGGCTGACCCGATTGCAGGCGCGCGGCGAGCATTACGCCGGCCACGCCCGCCAGTGCGCCGCAGATGACATAGGTGGATGCAGTGATTCGTGCAACCGGAACGCCTGACAGATAGGCGGCTTCGCGACCGCCTCCGGTCGCGTAGATGTGCCGGCCAAAGGGTGTGGCATGCATGACCCAGGACAGCACAACGAGCAGCACAATCGGCACCCAGACGAGCGCGTGCAGACCCAGGATTCGAGCAGAGCCAAAGCCCACGAAGGCGGAGGGCAGGCCGTTGTCGCCCTCGACGGGGGCGCCGCCGGTGATCAGGAACACCACGCCCCGAACCAGCACCATGGTGCCGAGCGTGGTGATGAAGGGATTGACCCGAAGATAGGCGATGACCAGGCCGTTCACCAGGCCCACCAGCGCACCCACGAGTACACCTGCCACGACGCCCGCGCCGATCCCGGCCTCGAGCATGACCATGGCCGCCACGCAGCCCGCCAGCGCTGCGGTCGATCCCACCGATAGATCGAATCCTCCGCCAATGATGACGAAGGTCATGCCGATTGCGATCACCGCCATGATCGACGACTGCACCAGGATGTTGTTGAGATTCACCGGAGACAGAAAGCGATCGGTCAGCAATGCGGTCGCAGCGCACAATACAAGCAGCGTCACGAGCGGAATCTGGCCAAGAAGCCGGGATGGAACAAAGCGTGAAGCCATCAGCGTGTCCCCTCGAGCGAAGCGCGCAGACGCGCCTCGTTCATGCCATCGGCGCGTTCAACGCGACCGATAATCTGCCGCTCGCGCATCGCAAGCACCGAATCACACAAGCGGGCGAGTTCGCCCAGGTCGCTGGAACTCACCAGTACGCCGCCGCCGTCCTGGGTGAAGCGCCGGATCAGCGCATGCACATGCATCTTGGCGGCAATATCGATGCCGTGGGTGGGCTCATCGAGCAGGAGAACCGACACACGGCGCGCCAGCCATTTGGCGAGGATGACCTTCTGCTGGTTGCCGCCCGACAGCGATCCCACCCTGACCTCCGGGCGGCGCGGGCGGATATCCATCAGATCCATCATTTCATTGACCAGGGCATCGGCGCGTGAGCGGTCGATTCTAAAAATTGAGCCAATCTGAAACAGGTTGGGCAGCAGAATGTTGTCGCGCACCGATTGGTTCATGACCAGCCCGAGCGAGCGTGTGCCCGGGACCAGGCCGATTCCCTGTGCGATCGCATCGCCCGGCTGCCGCAGGAGCACGGTCGCTCCGCCGGCGCGCCGAACGGTCACCGGCTCAGGCCCCGCGCCGAACAGTCCGCGCACCTTGAGATCGGCGCCGCTCCCCAGCAACCCGGCGATGCCAAGGGTCTGCCCGGCGCGAAGCGAGATCGGGGCTTGCACGACCTGCTCGGCGATCAACTCTGGCCCATGCGGGCGGGTAGCGTTATCTTCGTGGGCGGCCGCGCGACCGGTCATTGCTTCAATCAGGTCGCCGATCGAAAACTGGCCTTTCTCGCAGACGGTGACCACTCGGCCATCCCGAAGCACCGTGCAGCAATCGGCGAGCGAGATAATTTCGTCTAGCCGATGCGAGATATAAATGATGGCGGTACCGGCGGCCTTCATTTGCGCCAGCACCGAAAAAAGACGGTCAATTTCACGCGACTCGAGTGCGGCCGTTGGCTCATCCAGAATAAAGACACTGCACTGCCGACGCAACGCCTTGGCGATGGCCACGAGTTGCTGTTCGGCAAAGCTGAGTGAGCGGATTGGCTCGCGCACGTCCACATCGAGATTCAGTTGGGCGAGCTGCGCGCTGGCCTCGGCATTCATACGCGCGCGATCAATGGCGGGAACGATGCCGAACCGGCGCCGCATCGGAAGGCTGCCCAGCATCAGGTTCTCGGCAATCGACAGCGCAGGCACCATCCGCAATTCCTGCGGAATCGTGACAATCCCTCCCGCGATCGCTGCCCTTGGGCTGCCGAAACGAACCGTCTGCCCCGCGACCTCAATCGTGCCGGAGTCCGCCTGATGAATGCCGCTCAGAATTCGGATGAGCGTAGATTTCCCTGCCCCGTTCTCGCCCACCAGCGCATGGATCTCACCCGTTGCGACGATGAAGTCGACCTCATGGAGCGCCTGGGTCGCCCCGAAGGACTTGGAAAGCGCACGGACGCGAACGGCCTCACGGTCGACCGCGGCGGGGCTCGAG
>JALREG010000015.1 GCA_023253905.1 Burkholderiaceae bacterium | reverse complement strand
ACGCGCGCCACGCTTGTCGACCGCGGCGTAGGCCCATGCGGCGATCGCTCGGGTGAGCAGACGGTTGGGGCCGCGGACTTGTCCGATGTCGAGGTGGCCGATACCGAGCCGGTCGAGGATCGGCGCGAGTTCGCGTGCGGAGAGTTCGACCTGCTGGTCGGCCACCCAGGCCTGGCGACCGACTTGATCGTAGCTGAGAGAGCCCAGCTTCAAGGTGCTGCTTGCAGCGCCCATACCCCTGCGAACCAGCGCCCGGATGCGGGCCTCGAGTTCGGTGAGCGCGAAGGGCTTGGCCATGAAGTCATCGGCGCCGAGATCGAGGCCACGGACCCGTTGCTCGACTGAATCGGCCGCCGTGAGAATGAGTACCGGGGTGCTGCTGCCGCGCGAGCGCAGTCGTTTAAGGACATCCAGGCCAGCCAGCCTGGGCAGTCCGAGATCAAGGATCACCAGATCGTAGTTCTGGGCGGCCAGTGCGGTATCGGCCGACTGCCCGTCTTCAACATGATCCACAGCGTTTCCGTTGGCGCGCAGGGCCCGGCATAGGCCGTCTGCAAGCGTACGGTCATCTTCGGCGACGAGCACTCTCACGGATACCCCTTACCCTGTGCGGGCGGTCCATGCGGACGTGCGCGCAGCTCGGATCTCGTTTCGCGTGCGTTCGGCGACTTGCGCTGCGGCCTGCGCGAAGCCGACGCCTGGGTCTGCGTACAGAATGGCCCGTGAAGAGTTGATCACCATGCCCCAGCCATCATTGGTGATTCCCGCCGCAACGGTGGCCGCCACATCGCCGCCTTGCGCGCCGATGCCCGGTACCAGCATCGGCAAATTGCCCGCGATGGCGCGTACCCGGGCGAGTTCAGCCGGAAAGGTGGCACCCAATACCAGCCCGATTTGGCCGCTGGCATTCCAGGGTCCAGCCGCCAGCCGAGCGACTCGCTCGTAGAGCGCTTCGCCTCCGACATCAAGCGCCTGAAGGTCGCTACCGCCAGGGTTTGAAGTGCGGCAAAGCAGGATCACGCCGCGCCCTTCCCAGGCGAGCCAGGGTTCGATGGAATCAAACCCCATATAGGGGTTGATGGTGACGGCGTCGGCACCGTAGCGCTCGAACGCCTCGATTGCATAGCGCTCGGCCGTGGAGCCGATGTCGCCCCGTTTGGCATCGAGAATGACCGGGATGCCGGGGTGCTGCGCATGAATGTGTTCGATCAGGCGCTCGAGTTCGCGTTCTGCGCGCACCGCCGAGAAATAGGCGATCTGGGGTTTGAATGCACAGACATAGGCGGCGGTGGCATCAACGATGTCGCGGCAAAAGCTAAAAATCGCCTCGGGGCCATGCCCGAGCGCGGCGGGAATACGCGCTGGATCCGGGTCCAGGCCCACGCAGAGCATTGAATCGGCGCGTGCCCACGCCTGTCTGAGCGACAATGAGAAATTCATGACGCCGTCTGTCTCCCGGAGAATGTTCTGAGTCCGATTCTAGTCCCTGCGCTGAGCCAGGGGAAAGCATGAGCACGGATCGACTCTCCGGGCGCGAACTCGGTGGGCTGGTGTTACTCACCGTTCTTTGGGGCATCAACTGGCCGATCATGAAAACCGGGGTGAGTGTGATTGCGCCCATGACCTTTCGGTCGATCACGATGCTGCTTGCCTTGCCGATGCTCTGGTGGATGATCCGCGCGGCAGGTGAACCGATCCGAATCGCGCGCGAGCACTGGGCCGAAATGCTGTTCATCGCGCTCTTTAACCTGGTGATCTGGTACGTGTGCGTGATGTACGGAGTGTCGCTGCTGTCCTCCGGCCGCGCTGCCATTCTGGGCTACACCATGCCGATCTGGGCGGCGGTGCTCGGCATGATCCTCTACCGCGAACGCCCCGGTTTGCGGCTGGCGGTCGGGGTACTCGCGGCAGCGGGAGGGGTGGCGCTTCTCATGGTGAGCGAGCTCTCTGCGATCAGTGGCAGTCCGGGGGGGACGGCGCTCATGCTGTGCGCGGCAGGCGCCTGGGCCTATGGCACGCACCTCACTCGCCGGCGACGTCTGCCCGCATCGATCAAGGTGATCACCTTCTGGTCGGTGGTGCTTGCGCTCGTTGTCTGTAGCGCGCTGGCGCTCGCCACCGAACTTGATCGCTGGCAGCCTGCGGCGATCAACGCCCCCGCCCTGTTTGCGCTCCTCTACAACAGCTTTGTGGTGTTTGGCGTTGCGCAGTTGCTGTGGTTCCGGCTTGCCTCCACGCTGTCGCCGGTGGCAAGCGGCCTGTCGGTTCTGATGATTCCGGTCATCGGACTGTTTTCGGGCGCGTGGGTGCTCAACGAGCCGCTCCACTGGCAGGACGGCGCGGCACTCGCCTGCGTGGTGTTTGCCATTGCCATGGTGCTGCTGCCCACGCGTGCGCGGGGCAGCGCGGTCTGAGCCACCCGCCCGCACAGACCGCGATCAAACAATCAGCCCAGGTGCTTCTTCCAGAAGCCCATCATGCGTTCCCAGGCGAGTTTCGCGCTTGGCGCATCATGAACCGCATCGCGCTGTTCATTGACGAAGCCGTGGTCGGCTTCGTACATGTGAAATTCCACGCGCTTGCCTGCGGCTTTGACCGCGGCCTCAAACGCTTCAACAGCCTGCGGCGTGCACCAGTCGTCACGACTTGCGAAGTGTCCCTGGAGCGGAATCCGGACCTGCGCCGGATCGGCCGCCTGTGCAGGTGGAATGCCGTAGAAGCAGACCCCCGCGTCGAGTTCAGGGATGCGCACTGACCCGATGATGGTGACCGCACCGCCCATGCAGAAACCGGTCAGACCCGCCTTGAGCCCCTGCTTTTTGAAATACTGCACCGCGCCCCGTACCGCGTTGTCGGTGGCATCAATGAAATTGAGCGAGGTCATTTGCTTGTTGGCGGCATCGGGGTCGTGATAGGGCACAGCCACCCCGTTGTAGAGATCGGGCGCCAGCGCGTGATAGCCCTCAGCAGCCAGCCGATCGCAGACGCCCTTGATCTGGTCCTGCAGACCCCACCACTCCTGAATGACCACTACACCCGGCGCGCCTGCGCGGGTGCTGGTGGCGAGGTAGCCGCGCGCCTTGCCCTTGCCGTCGGCGCGGTCGAAATCAATCATCGAACCCATCATCGTCTCCTGGTCGAAAAGGGGCGCGTGGAGCGCGCCTGGGGATGGCGGATGTGCCGGTGAAGGCAACCGCTCCACCCAATGATAATGCGGTACGAGCAGTGTCTGGTCTCGCCCCTGGCTGCGCTGATGAAATGCACACGAGCCCCGGCGTTGCACCGGGGCGTCTACGCTGCGTCTCAAGCGCGGGGGGAGGCGCCCGCGCCGCAGATCCTTCGGAGCTTGCCGCTCACCGGATCGGCTTGCGGCGGGGCGGGGTCCAGCGAAATCGCGGTCGAGCGCGCTCCCTGGTGATCGAGAAATTCGCGCAGGCAGTGCTCGACCCGTGGCCAGGCCTCGCGCCGGGTGAGCCCGGCGGGCGGGCTGAATCTGACCGTCAGCCGGTGCGGGCCGCTCTGGCGAAGCTGGAACTGATGAATACCCGCGCGGTCTTCAAGCACGCTTTCAATCGCAAGCGGGACAATCCTGATCGTCATGCCGTGACCCGCTGGCAGCTTCAGCACATCATCCTTTCGACCCTCCACACGGAGCCGCGGGAGGGGGCAGCCGCATTCGCAGGGATCGGCGAGGAAGGTGATGCTATCGCCCAGCTGGTAGCGGATGAGGGGCTGCACATGGTTTGCGAGGTTGGTGAGCAGGGTACTGGCCGACGGTTGGCCGGGTGGAAGAATGCGCCCCCGCTCATCGACGGGTTCAAGGATCACCCAGTCAGCGTGCAGATGGAGGGATCCTGCGCTACAGCTGAACGCGATGTTCATGCATTCCGAGGCGGCGTATTCCTCATGCACAGGGCAGGCGAACGATTGCGAGAGTCGCTCCCGTTCGAACGGGGGCAGTTCCTCGCCGCCGCTCCAGAGCGCTGTGGGTTTAATCGTGAGCCGTCCAGCCTCCAGTTCATCTGCCATCACCGATAGCATTGAGGGGTAGCTTGCGAGCAAGGCGGGTTGCCAGTCGTTTAGCGCCGCCACCAGTTCCTCGATCCGTGCGGTGACAGGAAACGCGCGAGACCGGACGTTGAGCCAGGGCGATGCGCGACGGGCGCGCTCCCAGGTGGTAATGCCCGCGAAGTGACCGTCCTGCGCGGCAATCAGCGCGAGCCGACCGCCCCCCATCATCAGCCGCCAGAGTGAGGCGGTGCCGCTCGTGCCCGCTGTCCGGGTGGTGAGGAGCGCCTCGTGAATGGCGAGCGTATCGGGGTCGCTCACATAAACGCCTGGCACCCCGGTGGTTCCTGAACTGGTCCAGACTGCGTAGCGTCCCAGGAAAGCCTCGCCGCAGCGGTTGGGGTCAGCGATGAAGGCATTCACATCGGCAAACCGGATTGCTGGATCGGTCACCCAGTCATCGAAATGCACCATCAGTTCGGCGCGGCTCACGCTGGGGTGTTCGGTGAGCGCGGCGTCCACTGGAAGATGCTTGAAGCGTCTGGCGTAGAACCTGGATTTCGCGCGGGCATGGCGGATCAGATCGCGGCAGCGCAGGCCCGCAAGCTGGGACACCACGGCCGGTGATGCGTAAGTGGCCGCTACGACGGGGGGAATGAACGAGCCCCAGCGCCAGGCCGCGCCGATGTCGAACATTGTGAAGAGGTTCATCGGCAAAGACTGTATCGATGGCAACACGCTGCGAGGTTGATTCTCGGCAGTGAGGCGAACGAATGCTTGTTACCCGCTTGATCTGACGGGGTACGCATGCCGCGCCTGATCGCGATACTGATCATGTCTGAGAGAGGGCGCAAGCATGACCAGAGGCAGCAAACCCGGCGATTCGGCAATGCCCGATGACGAGGCCTGTGCTCCCTATGCCGACCGGGTCGAAGCAGCCGAGGCGCTCTCGGCTGCGCTCGCGCATCTCAAAGGCCGGGACGCCCTTGTGCTGGCTATTCCGCGCGGTGCGGTTCCGATGGGCGCGCGACTCGCCGAGCGTCTCGACGCAGCGCTGGATCTCGTGCCGGTGCGTAAGCTCGGCGCACCTGGCCAGCCCGAGTTCGCGATCGGCGCCGTCGACGGTGACGGCGTGGTGGTTCAGATGCCCGGGCTCGAATCATTGGCCGATGCCGCATGGCTATCGGAGGAGACCGAGCGGCAGCGCGCTCGCCTCACGGAGCGGTTTCAGCGTTATCGCGCCGTGCGGCCAGCGCAAAACCTCGAGGCGCGCTGCGTGATCGTAGTCGATGACGGGCTTGCCACTGGCGCCACGATGCGCGCGGCGCTGGGCTGGGTCCGACGGCGCAGGCCCGCCCGGCTTGTCTGTGCGGTACCCATCGCAGAGTTGGAGTCGCTCGCAGCGCTTAACGATCTCGCTGACGAGATTGTGTGCCCCAGACGCAGCCGCATGCTTTTTTCAATCTCGCAGTTTTATCTGCGTTTTCCTCAGGTGACGGACGAGGAGGTGCTGGCAGCGCTCGCCGCTCAACCCAACGGCCGCTCATCCTCAAAGCGTGAGGACTCAGCGACCGTACCCTGAGCAAACATGGCACCGGGGTAGTGCTGAGCGAAATCAGCGAACACCTTGTCGAGCGGCAAGTCGCTCCAGCAGCCGTGGTCGGCGAGATAGCTCATGTGCAGCTCGCCACGGGCGTTGTATTCCTGGTAGAGCGCGTCGCTGCGGCCGTCGAATTCAGTAGGGCTCACACCGAACCGCTGGCAGAGTTCGATGTTGAATGCGGGCACGGCCTTGACCCAGCGATCAGAAAGCAGCATGGCCACATAGCCGTGATCGTAGAACACGTCGGTGCCGCCCATGCGCGCGCGAAGCTTTTCGGTGTTCAGGTGGTTGGCGACATCGGCCAGACCGATGGCAGCAGGGATGCCGACTGCGCGTGCGCAGGCCGCGAGGAGCGAGGCCTTTGGCACGCACCAGCCATGGCCGGCGAGCGCAACGCTGCTTGCTCGGTAGTCAGCGGGCGCTGCGCTGATCCGGTAGGGGTCGTAGCGAATGCGGTCGCGGGCGGCGTAGAAGAGGGCGACGGCGCGCTCAATGGGTGAGCCGCGATCTGCGCCAGCGCTACGCACGAAGGACTGCACGGCGGGGTGTCGGTAATCGAGGAGATCGGTAGGCGCGAGGAGCGCGCTGCGCGTGCCTGCATCGAGCGACCCTGGCAGACCGGGAAAATGAAGCAGCGCGGCGGTCATGCGTGTTGCCGCTCAAATTGCAGCATGTAATCGACCAGGGTCTGCACACCGTCGATGGACATCGCGTTATAGAGGGAGGCGCGCATGCCGCCCACCGTTCGGTGGCCTTTGAGCTGCTCCATGCCGGCGCGCTCGGCGCCCTCAAGAAACGCCTTGTCGAGCTCCGGGCGCGCGAGCTGAAACGGGATATTCATCCGCGAACGCACAGCAGGATCGATACGGTTCACGTAGAGATGGCTTTGATCGATGCAATCGTAGAGCAGGCGGGCCTTGGCGATGTTCTGCTTTTCGATGGCCGCGACCCCGCCTTGGCGCTTGAGCCACTGGAACACGAGGCCAGCCACATAAATGCTGAACGTGGAGGGCGTGTTGATCATGGAGTCGGCATCGGCCTGCGCGCGCAGATCGAGGAGCGCCGGCGTACCGGGGAGCGCATGGCCGAGGAGGTCCTCGCGAACGATCACAATGGTGAGGCCGGCAGGACCAATGTTTTTTTGTGCGCCGGCATAGATCAGCCCGTAGCGGGACACGTTGATGGGCCGCGACAGGATGGTGGATGACATGTCGGCGACGAGCGGGGTGCTGCCCGTGTCGGGTAGCGTGTGAAACTCGATACCGCCTATGGTTTCGTTCGAGCAGAGATGCAGGTAGCCAGCATTCGTTGAACGCGTCCAACTTTCCGGTGACGGGATTGTGCGAAAACCGTTGGCTTCGTCGCTTGCGATTTCGCGTGCATCGCCATAGCGCTGAGCTTCGCGCAGTGCCTTTCGCGACCATTCGCCGGTGGTCACATAGTCGGCGTGTCCGGTGATGCCGAGCAGGTTCATCGGCACGATCGTGAACTGCAATGTGGCACCACCCTGAAGAAACAGCACCCGATAGTTGGGCGGGATCCCCATCAGGTCACGCAGGTCCTGCTGCGCCTCGGCATGAATGCGCATGAAGTGCTCGCCGCGATGGCTCATCTCCATCACCGACATGCCGCTGCCCTGCCAGTCGAGCATCTCGGCGGCGACCTGCCTGAGCACGTCTTCCGGCAGCATCGCGGGGCCGGAACTGAAGTTGAGTGCGCGCTTCACCGGATCACTCCTTGTCGAGAACCAGCGGAACGATCAGTCCGGTGGAGGTGGCCGTGGCGAGGAGCTCAGTGCCGTCCAGATTGAACAGACTTGCTTCGAGAAACACTACGCGCTTGCCACGGCGGAGTACGCGTCCCTCAGCAAGTACTTCACCGGGCGGAACCGCCTTGAGGAACGACACCTTGAGTTCGAGCGTGGCGATATTGCTCTGGAACTGCGTGTCACGCATGGTGGCCTGCGCCATGGATGCGTCGAGCCACGCGGTGATGAAGCCGCCCTGTGCGATGGTGCCGCCAGAGTGGCAGAACTCTGGGCGTGCTTCGAAGATGGCCCGAAGCGTGCGGGCGCTGCTGTCCCATGACTTCAGTCGCTTCCATCCGATTGCGCGGGAAAGATCTCGCTGGGACCAGACACGGTCGAAGTCGTCGAAGTGCGCGGAATCGGACATTGCGTGGAAGACCTGGGTGACGGTTGCGGGCAACCCGCGATCGTACCGAAAAAAATCCCCGCGGACTCTCGTCACGCGGGGATCGCACGACTCGGTGAAGCGTGGCGCGTGCGCGCCGCGCCTCACCTGAGCAGGCTGGATTACATATCCATACCGCCCATGCCGCCCATGCCGCCCATGCCACCAGGCATGCCGCCCGGGGCCGGCTTGTCTTCCGGCTGCTCGGCGACCATGGCGTCGGTCGTGAGCATCAGGCTTGCCACCGAAGCAGCGTTCTGCAGCGCGGTGCGGGTGACCTTGGTGGGGTCAACCACACCCATCTCGAGCATATCGCCGTAGGTGCCGTTGGCCGCGTTGTAGCCGTGGTTGCCTTTGCTCTTCAGAACTTCGGCCACCACCACGCTTGCCTCTTCGCCGCAGTTGTTGACGATCTGACGGAGCGGCTCTTCCACCGCGCGCATCACGATCTGAACGCCGGCATTCTGATCGGCGTTGTCGCCTTTCACCGTGACCGCAGAACGGGCACGCAGAAGCGCCACACCGCCGCCGGCCACGATGCCTTCTTCGACGGCAGCACGGGTGGCGTGCAGCGCGTCTTCCACGCGGGCCTTCTTCTCTTTCATCTCGACTTCGGTGGCGGCACCGACGCGGATGACGGCAACGCCGCCTGCCAGCTTGGCAACACGCTCCTGGAGCTTCTCGCGATCGTAGTCGCTGGTGGCTTCGTCGATCTGAGAGCGGATGGCCTTGACGCGGGCTTCGATCAGCTTGGACTCACCGGCACCGTCGATGAGGGTGGTGTTTTCCTTACCCACTTCGATACGCTTGGCGCGGCCGAGGTCAGCCAGGGTGGCTTTCTCGAGGGACATGCCGGTTTCTTCGGCGATCACAACGCCACCGGTAAGGATGGCCATGTCTTCGAGCATGGCCTTGCGACGGTCACCAAAGCCCGGGGCCTTGACAGCAACAGTCTTCAGAATGCCACGAATGTTGTTCACCACCAGGGTGGCGAGCGCCTCGCCTTCGACTTCCTCGGCGATGATCAGCAGCGGGCGGCCGTTCTTGGAGACCTGCTCCAGCACGGGCAGCAGCTCGCGGATGTTGCTGATCTTCTTGTCGTGCAGCAGCACGAAGGGGTTGTCGAGGACGGCAACCTGC
>JALREG010000370.1 GCA_023253905.1 Burkholderiaceae bacterium | reverse complement strand
GGTTGACCGGATCGCCCATGTGCTCACTGGCCCGATGGGACTGGTGCCGGGTAACCGGGTGCTGCTCCGCGGTGGCAACCATCCCATGATGGCGGCCTGCTGGCTTGCCACGGTCAAGGCAGGGCTGGTGGCGGTGGCCACCATGCCGCTACTCCGTGCCGCGGAGTTGATTCAGATTGCCGACAAGGCACAGGTCAATGCGGTGCTCTGTGACCTGAAGCTGCGCGCCGAAATCGACGCGGGCGCCGGTCAGTGCGAGCGCCTGCGCGGCGCCCTGTTTTTCAATGACAGAAGCGGCGCGGCCGATGCGCTTGAGAGTCATTTTCCGCGGATCGACGCACCCTACACGGCCTGCAATACCGCCTCCGACGACGTCGCCCTGATCGCTTTCACCTCGGGCACCACCGGCCAGCCCAAGGGCACCATGCACTTCCACCGCGATGTGATCGCGATGTGCGACCTCTTCCCTCGCCATGTGCTGAAGCCTGTTGCTACCGATATTTTCTGCGGCACCCCGCCGCTTGCCTTTACCTTTGGCCTCGGCGGCATGCTGTGCTTTCCCATGCGGGTGGGGGCAGCCACGCTCCTCCTCGAGGGCCTCACGCCCGAGAAGCTGCTCGCGGCGATCGAGCGCCATCGCGCAACCGTTGTGTTCACCGCGCCCACCTTCTATCGCCAGATGGCACCGCTCCTCGGTCGGTTCGATCTGAAATCGCTACGCGCGAGCGTGTCAGCGGGCGAAGCGCTGCCCGATGCCACCCGTCAACTCTGGCGCGAGGCAAGCGGTCTGGAAATGATTGACGGCATCGGCTCGACCGAGATGATTCATATCTTCATTTCGTCCGCGGGAGCCGAGGTGCGCCCCGGGGCGATTGGCAAGGTCGTGCCCGGCTACGAGGCCCGGATCGTCGACGAAAACATGAACACGCTGCCGCCCAATACTGTGGGTAAGCTCGCGGTGCGAGGGCCCACCGGCTGCCGCTATCTGGCCGACTCACGCCAGAGCCAGTACGTGCGAGACGGCTGGAACCTGCCCGGTGACACCTTCGTGGTGGACGAAGACGGCTATTTCCACTACCAGGCCCGCTCCGACGACATGATCATCTCGGCGGGCTACAACATCGCAGGCCCCGAGGTCGAGGCGGTGCTGATGGCCCACGAAGCGGTGGCCGAGTGCGGGGTGGTGGGGGTGGCCGATCCCGAGCGCGGTCAGATCGTGCGCGCCTATGTGGTGGCCCGACCCGGCATGATCGCGCGGCATGGCGGCGAACCCGCGCTTGCGAAAGTGCTGCAGGACTATGTGAAGGCCACGATTGCGCCGTATAAATATCCGCGCTCGGTCGTGTTTCGGGAGAGCCTGCCGCGCACCGAAACGGGGAAATTGCAGCGGTTCAGGTTGCGGCAGGAGTAAGCCGTCGCGGAAACGTAGACAACGCGAGCTTGTTTGTAAATAATAGGAAACATGCCGCGTAGAATTTCCTCCCGTTCATTGCGATCGGATCAAACCATCGCTGCCTTGGGTCAGACGATCCGGCAGCGTCGTGTTGCGCTCGGGGTAAGCGCCACCACCCTCGCCGAGGCGGCGGGTTTGTCACGGGTTACCCTGCATCGATTGGAACACGGGCACGCCTCCGTCACGCTCGGCGCCTGCCTTGAGGTGATGGCTGCGCTCAACCTGAAGGTATCGGTCACGCCAATAACGGGTCCACCGCCAGGCGCTTACAGCCCGCTGCGTCAAGCGGCAGAGCCCGCGATGATTCGCCTCGCCGACTATCCGCAACTGCGCGAACTCGCGTGGCATGTTCGCGGGCTGGACAGCCTCACCGCGCAGGAAGCGGCGGGGATTTACCGCCGCAACGAACGCCACATCGACGCAACCCGACTCACGGAGCGCGAGCGCGATCTGATCCTCACGCTCACTGGCGCCTAGCCCGCCAGGCCCGCATGTTCAGCCGAGAACGTCATCAGCAGATTGCGGCGCTTCTCGGTGCGTTCGACGCCGGCCTGTTGCGCAACCATCATTGTCTGTTCGGTGGGGGCACGGCTATCGCTCTTCGCTTCGGAGAATTCAGAGAGTCGGTCGATGTCGATTTCCTGGTGAGCGATCAGCGCGGTTATCGCGATCTGCGCCAGAAAATGACCGGTCCGGATGGGTTCGATTCGATTCTCGCCAGGGGTCACCATGCGGAGGTCTGCCTTGGGTCCGAGCTGCTCACCGATCAGTACGGGATCAGAGCTCGGCTTCGGGTCAACGGCCTGCCAATCAAGTTCGAAATCGTGTTCGAGGGGCGGCTCACGCTCGAGGCCCCGCAGGATACCGACACGGTGTGCGGCATCCCTTGCCTGACGCTGCGCGACATGGTCGCCTCCAAACTGCTGGCCAATTCGGACCGATATAGCGACGACGCAACTTTCAGCCGGGACCTGATCGATCTCGCCATGATTCCCTGCCGAGCGCCGGATTTTCGTAGCGCGCTGGCGCGCGCCGAAGTTGCCTACGGCACGGCTATCCAGCGCGACCTCCTGCGTGCCATCGCGAAAATAGGAACAAGGCCACAGTGGCTGGAGCGATGCATGGCCGCTATGGCCGTCACCACGCCGCGAGCGCTGCTGTGGCAGCGCATACGCGCATTGCAGCGACGCCTTCCGAAGGCCTGAGGCGCTCGGCGCATCAGTGTGGCGTTCTAAGTGAGGCGCAAGCGGCCGCCTGCGTTAGACCGGCAACGTACCTCAATCCACCCGCCTCAAGCCGCCTCGCGAAGCGCCCGGCGCAGAATCTTCCCAACGTTGGTCTTGGGGAGCTCGGTTCGGAACTCCACCTGCCGCGGCCGCTTGTAGCCGGTGAGCTGCTCGGCACAGAAGCTGATCAACGCCTGCTCAGTGAGCGCAGGGTCCTTCCGCACGACATAGAGCTTCACGGTTTCCCCCGTCTTGTCATCGGGCACGCCCACGGCGGCCACCTCCAACACACCGGGGTGGAGAGCCGCCACCTGCTCGACCTCGTTCGGATACACGTTAAAGCCCGACACGAGAATCATGTCCTTCTTGCGATCCACGATACGGATGTAGCCGCGCTCATCGGCCACACCGATATCGCCCGTCCGGAAAAAACCGTCTGCGGTAAACGCCCGCGCAGTCTCGTCGGGGCGCTGCCAGTAACCGGTCATGACCTGAGGGCCGCGAACGGCGATTTCACCGCGCTCACCAAGCGGCACCTCCTGCCCGTCATCGTCGAGCATGACCACGTCGGTAGACGGAAGCGGCAAACCGATGGTGCCCGAGTAGGCATCGGTATCCGTGGGATTGCAGGTGGCCGAGGGCGAAGTCTCCGAAAGACCATAGCCCTCGCAAATCGGGCAGCCGGTGAGCTCAAGCCACTTCTGGGCCGTGGCAGCCTGCACCGCCATGCCGCCGCCGTTACTCACCACGAGACCCGAGAAATCAAGCTGCCGGAACCCTTCATGATTGACCAGCGCGTTATAGAGCGTGTTGACCGCCGGGAAAATATTGAGCCGGTGCGGCCTGACCTCTTTCACCAGCGCATCGAGGTCGCGCGGATTCGGGATAAGAATGTTTTTCGCGCCGATCCGCATGCCAAGGAGCGCGCAGATCGTGAACGCGAAGATGTGATAAAGCGGCAGCGCGCACACCACGGTGATCGGTTCGCCCGCAGGCAGCGGGCGCCTGGTGTTGTGAAGCGCGGGCTGGATCCAGGCCTCGGACTGCAACAGGTTCGCGATCAGATTGCGGTGCGACAGCGCTGCGCCCTTTGAGACGCCCGTGGTGCCACCGGTGTATTGCAGCACCGCCAGATCCTGGTGCCCGACCTGTACCGGTTGCAGGGCGAGGGACTCGCCGCGCTTGAGCACCGCCCGAAACGACAGCGCCTCGGGCAAATTCCAGGCCGGCACCATCTTCTTCACGTGCTTCACGACGGCATTAACCAGCATGCCCTTCAAGCCACCCAGCAGGTCACCCATTCCGGTAACCACCACCGATTCAATTGAAGTGTTGGCCACGACCTGCTCGAGCACATGCGCGAAATTTTCGAGAATGACGATGGCGCGCGCGCCGGAATCTTTCAGTTGGTACTCAAGCTCTCGTGCGGTGTAGAGCGGATTGACGTTCACGATCACCATGCCGGCGCGCAGCACGCCCGCAAGTGCCACCGGATACTGAAGCACGTTGGGCATCATGAGTGCCACCCGGTCGCCGCGGCGTAACCCCGTTGACTGCAGCCACGCAGCGAACGCACGCGAACGCGCATCGAGCTCGCCGAACGTCATGCCAACACCGAACCCAACGTAAGCGGTGCGTGCCGCGTGCGTGCGAAAAGCTTCGTTGATCAGGTCGATAAGTGACCCGTAGAGCGTGTCGTCAATCGTGGGGGGAACCCCGGCCGGGTAAGACTTCAGCCACAACCGCTCCATGTTGCCTCCTGTGCACGGTGCCTTTTGGGTGCGCATGGCGCCGCGAATCGTTTAATGTCCCTCTTTTTACTCCATTCGCGCAGCCGCAGCCAGACGTGCCGCACGCGCTTCAGGGGGAAGGGCGGCGAGCGCACGAACCGCCTCGTAAAACCGCGGCAGGTTCTCGCGCTCGGCACGGTAAAGGCCGAGAAACGCTGGGACCAGGTCATGGTAGAGCCCCACCGACATCAGATGCGCGTTACCAAGTGACTGTGCAAACCAGCGATCCCAGGCCGAAAAAGCGGGGTTGGCCGCCCTCAACGTGGCAAACGCTTCGCGAAGATCGGCGAACGCCTGGCGGCGGCCCTCGCGCTTTTGTTCGTCAGAAATCGGCTGGTTATAGATCGCCCGCAATCGCCCGGCGGTCTCGGACAACAGCGAGACAATCCGCTCGCGGCGTTCGCGCCGGGCGAGCCAGTTGGCAAGCACCGACGGATCAGCAGCCGATTGGGTCAGCCAGCGCTCCACGCCGATTCGCTCAACCGCGGTGGCAAATGATTCATTGAATCGGGTGTCACCGGGCACCCAGACCACCTGATGGGCGAGCTCGTGAAAGATGAGCTGTGCAAGCTCGGGCTCGGGCTGCTCAATGAAGGTGCTCAGGAGCGGATCGGCAAACCAGCCCAGCGTGGAGTAGGCCGACACGCCGGCGACCTGCACATCGAGCCCCTCGGCACGCAGGCGCGCTGCATACGTCTCGGCCTCTGCCTCGTTGTAGTACCCGCGGTAGGCCACGCAACCCGCCACCGGAAAACACCAGCGCACCGGTTCAAGCGACAGCTCAGGCGCGGCCTGCACATTCCACACCACATGCGGTCGATCGATCTGCGCAAAACGGGTGAAGCTCCCGTTATCGGGGAGCGCGAGTGCGTCCACCGCAAAGCGCCGCAGTTTTTTCGCGAGCTCAAGCCGCTGCTTGAGGGCTGGGCGCGTTCCGGGATCGCCGATCAGCTCATCGACCGGCCGCGCTGACCACCAGATCGAGAGATGGCCGCGCGCAGACTGCCAGAGATAGGCGGGTTCGTAGCCGCTACGGGCGGCGGGCTTTGCCACCGCTTCGGTTGGAGGCGGGTCCGCGACAGCGGCCGCACCGGTCAGCGCCATCCATACCGCGAACGCGATTCTCGCGATCGGTTGCAGCCGATGAGACCGCCCGGGATCCACGCGCCACACCCCCCTATAATCGACCGCTACGGGCCGCCCGCTTCCAAGATGCGCCCTCGTCCCACCGCCTACCCAAGGTCCTTCCATGTCTGATTTCGTTCTCCGTGGCGCCACGCTGGTGTTTTCCGACCGCGACCCCGAGCGCGGCGATGTACTCGTGATTGACGGCCGGGCCGTCCATCGCTAATGCACGTCGCTTCCGGGGGAGCCGGGATGGCCCTCAAGATCACCTGCCCGCATTGCCGCGCGCCGCGGCGGCTGGAGTCACCGTACCCGCCCCCGGGGACGGAGCTCCAATGCCTG
>JALREG010000244.1 GCA_023253905.1 Burkholderiaceae bacterium | reverse complement strand
TGTATGCAACAGCGGTGCTTTCGGGCAACCGTAACTTCGATGGGCGTATTCATCCTTATGCGAAACAGGCATTCTTGGCTTCACCGCCATTAGTAGTGGCTTATGCGATTGCCGGTACGATTCGTTTTGACATAGAAAAGGATGCTTTAGGAAATGATAAAGATGGCAACCCGATTTATCTGAAAGATATCTGGCCATCGGATGAAGAAATTGATGCGCTGGTAAAAGTGGCTGTAAAACCAGAACAATTCAAAAAAATCTACATTCCAATGTTCGACTTGGGTGTGAATGAAAAGGCAACAAGTCCGCTGTATGACTGGCGTCCGCAAAGTACGTATATTCGTCGTCCGCCGTATTGGGAAGGGGCTTTGGCTGCACCGCGTACATTGTCAAATATGCGTCCGCTGGCGATCTTGGGCGACAACATCACCACCGATCATTTGTCACCGTCGAATGCCATTCTTCCCGACAGCGCGGCAGGCGAATACCTCAAGAAAATGGGGCTCCCCGAAGAAGACTATAACTCCTATGCCACCCACCGGGGCGATCACCTCACCGCGCTCCGCGCAACCTTCGCCAATCCCACACTCGTTAACGAAATGGCGGTGATCGACGGTAAGGTGAAGAAGGGGTCGCTCGCGCGGGTCGAGCCCGAGGGCACCGTGATGCGCATGTGGGAAGCCATCGAAACCTACATGAACCGCAGTCAACCTCTCATCATCATTGCTGGGGCCGACTACGGCCAGGGATCTTCACGAGACTGGGCGGCCAAGGGCGTGCGACTCGCGGGCGTTGAGGTGATCGTTGCCGAGGGTTTCGAGCGCATTCACCGCACCAACCTGATTGGCATGGGTGTGCTGCCGCTGGAATTCCAACCTGGAACCACACGGGTCACACTGGGCATTGATGGCACCGAAAACTTTGACGTGATCGGCGAACGCACCCCCCGTGCAACCCTCACCCTGGTCATCCGCCGCCGCAGTGGCGATGCCATTCAGGTACCCGTCACCTGTCGACTCGATACTGCCGAAGAGGTCTCCATCTACGACGCGGGGGGCGTGCTGCAACGCTTCGCGCAAGATTTTCTAGAGGCCGGCCAGGCCGCCTGACTTTCACTCGCCGTGTAAGGACCCGCAAGATGCCCCACGCCCCCCAGATCCGCATTCCGGCCACCTATATGCGTGGCGGCACCAGCAAGGGCGTGTTCTTTCGCCTGGCTGATCTCCCCGCTGCAGCGCAGTCCCCCGGCGCGGCGCGTGATCGTCTGCTGATGCGGGTCATCGGCAGCCCCGACCCCTATGGCAAGCAGATCGACGGCATGGGTGGCGCCACCTCAAGCACCAGCAAGACGGTGATCCTGTCCAAAAGCAGCCGCCCCGATCACGATATCGATTACCTCTTTGGCCAGGTATCGATTGACGCCGCCTTCGTCGATTGGTCGGGTAACTGCGGGAACCTCTCGGCGGCGGTGGGCCCGTTTTCGATCGCCAACGGGCTGGTTGACCCCGCCCGCATTCCGGCAAACGGCGTAGCGGTGGTGCGCATCTGGCAGATGAACATCGGGAAGACCATCATCGCCCATGTGCCCATCACCGATGGGCAGGTTCAGGAAACCGGCGACTTCGAGCTCGACGGCGTCACGTTCCCGGCCGCAGAGGTACAACTCGAGTTCATGGATCCGGCCGCTGAAGAAGAAGGCGCGGGGGGCGCCATGTTCCCCACCGGCAATCTGGTTGATGACCTGGTGGTGCCCGGCGTGGGCACGCTCAAGGCCACCATGATCAATGCTGGGATTCCCACAATCTTCATCAACGCTGATTCGATCGGCCTCACCGGCACCGAACTGCAGGACGCCATCAACGGCAACGCCACCCTGCTCGCCATGTTCGAAACGATCCGGTCGCACGGCGCGATTCGCATGGGTCTGATCCGTGAACTGAGCGAAGCGGCGCGGCGCCAGCACACGCCCAAGGTGGCGTTCGTTGCGCCCCCAAAAACCTACACCGCCTCCAGCGGCAAGGCTGTGGAGGCGCAAAGCATCGATCTGCTGGTGCGTGCGCTATCCATGGGCAAGCTTCATCACGCGATGATGGGCACGGCTGCGGTCGCGATTGGCACTGCAGCGGCCATTCCAGGCACGCTGGTCAACCTGGCTGCAGGCGGCGGCCCGCGTCAGTCGGTGCGCTTCGGGCATCCTTCGGGCACCCTCCGGGTGGGCGCTGAGGCCACGCTCGACGGCAGTGAATGGGTGGTGAAAAAGGCCATCATGAGCCGCAGTGCACGGGTGCTGATGGAGGGCTTTGTGAGGGTGCCCGGAGATGCGTTCTAAACCCGCTCCAGCGTCCCGGCTCCGATCAGCGCGTCAGCTGAGCTGACGGCATACGGCGTCGGTTACTTCCGAGCATCGCGCACGCCCGCCCTGGTCAGCGGGCACCACCTCGCCCGCAGCCAGCACCGATTCCACCGCACGCTCGATGCGGCTTGCCGCATCGGAAAGCGCTCCGTCTGCCTGCTGGTCGCCCAGCCACCGCAGCATCATGGCGCCCGAGAGAATCGTGGCTAAAGGACTGGCTGCATCCTGGCCAGCGATATCCGGCGCCGACCCATGCGCTCCCTGAAACAGTCCCCGCTCGTCACCCAGTTCTGCTGAGGGTGCCATGCCCAGCCCGCCAATGGTGCCTGCGCCCAGATCTGAAAGGATGTCGCCAAACATATTTTCGGCCACGATCACGTCATAAAAATCGGGGCGCTTGAGCATATGAACCGTGATGGCATCGGCGTAGGCGTAGTCAATCTCTACATCAGGAAATCGCTCGGCGACCTCCGTGCAGACCGCGCGAAAAAAAGCATAGCTCCGCAAAATATTGGCCTTGTCGCACACCGTGACGCGGCGGCGCTGATCGCGCGGTGCACCGGAGCGCTTTCTCGCAAGCTGAAATGCAAACCGTGCAACGCGCTCAATCCCTTTGCGTGTCATCACCAGGGTGTCGGTCACCACTTCGCTTCGCAGATTGACGCCCGCGCCGCGGCTCGCATAGAGGCCTTCGGTATTTTCACGAATGATCACGTAGTCGATCTGCCCGGGCTGCCAGTCTGCGAGCGTTGATTTCACGCCACGGACCAGCCTGATTGGACGGACGTTGGCGTAGAGGTCAAGCTTGAAGCGGAGCTGCAGGTGCAGATCGTTACCCACTTCGGTGCCGTCCGGATAGGTGATGCCAGGCAGGCCCGCCGCACCGTGCAGGATGGCGTGCGCGCTCCGGCAGGCTTCGAAGGTGTCAGGCGGCAGCACCTGGCCACTGCGAACATAGTGCGAGGCGCCGCCCTCGTGGGCGAGAAAGCGCAGACGGTCGGCGCCACAGGCCTCGGTCAGCACACGAACTGCTGCGCGACACACTTCGGGGCCGATACCGTCGCCGTCAATGGTGACGATGTTGTAAGGGGCCATCGTTCTACAGGCATTTTTATGCCCTCCGGTTCACCGAAACAAAAATCCTGAATAGCCTTGCTTGGCGATCGCATCGCACTTGTCGCGATAGGCGGCCACTCCTCCTACGTAGGGCATGAATACGCGCGGCTTACCCGGAACGTTCGCGCCGGTGTACCACGATCGAGCCTCGGGCAGAAGCGTGAGGTCCGCGGCAGCATTCACGTGCGAAACCCATTCGTTCTGCGCATGCTCGGTCGCCTCGATCCGGTCGAAACCACGCTCCCGCATCCACGCCAGGCAGTGAGCGATCCACTCAACATGTTGCTCAATCGAAACCACCATGTTGCTCAACACCGACGGGCTGCCCGGACCGGTCACGGTGAACAGATTGGGAAATCCTGCGACGGCGAGGCCCAGGTATGACACGGGCCCCGCTGACCAGCGATCGCGGAGGCTGACTCCTTCGTCGGTGCGGATATCGATCGCGAGCAACGCCCCTGTCATCGCGTCAAAACCGGTCGCAAACACCAGCGCATCAACCGGGTAGTGTTGCCTGCGGGTTTGGACGCCTGTCTGGGTAATGGCAACAACAGGCTCGTCGCGCGCATCAACAAGCGCGACGTGGCCTTGCGTAAGGGTCTCAAAATACCCCGAATCCAGGCAGACGCGCTTGGTTCCGATGGGGTGGTCTAGAGGGACGACTTTCTCCGCGAGAGTCGGATCGCCGACCCGCTCGCGGATCTTGCGCCGAACGAAATCGGCGACGACCTGATTCGACTCACGCCGCGTCAGCGTGTCGGTAAAGGTGCGACCCAATCCTGTGCCGCCG
>JALREG010000207.1 GCA_023253905.1 Burkholderiaceae bacterium | reverse complement strand
TGCTGCCACCTGACGGCCGCGCAGCACCTGCGCCGCGGCGCGGAGGTCTTCCATGCGGCCGCTCGCGCACGAGCCGAGATAGCCTGCGTGGATGGGGACCCCGATGAAGTCGGTCAGGTCGCGGGTTCTCGCCGGGCTGGGCGGAATCACAACGATCGGTTCAAGCGCCGAGATGTCGATCTCGACCACCCGCTCGTAAACCGCGTCGGGGTCGCTGGTGACCGGATCAAGCGCGATGCGTGCCCGATCTCGCGCGTAGTCGATCGCTTTCTGGTCGGGGTTGACGATAGCGGTGGTGGCGCCCACGAACATAGCCTGGCCGCAAATCGTCTGCCGGCCCTCGATACTCATGGCATCAATCACCGGGCCGCCCAGTTCCAGCACCTTGAAGGCGCACGACGCCGGCCCCATGACCCGGACGATATGATGAAACACGTCGCGTGCCATCACGCCATGACGCAGCGCGCCGTGCAGATTGACCCGGATCGTTGCGGGCACGCGCAGACTCACCGTCTCGTTGACGAACGCCTCCAGAAGGTTACGGCGGAGCCCGATGGCAAGGGTGCCGAGCGCGCCGAGCTGGCTGATGTGGCCATCGAAGTGAACTGCAAACGCGCCTGGCGTGGCATAGCCCAGCTCCGCACTCACCTGATGCCCGATTCCTTTGCGCTCATAGACGGGAACGCCCTGCTGAGCCCCCCACTGCCGGGTCTGGATGTGAAGTTCCTCTTCCTTGGGCGTGGCGACCGGCACCATGTGGTCGATGAAAAGCGCGAACCGCTTCGGATCGATCACCCGGTCCATGCCGAAGTCATCTTTCATCTGCTTGAAGATGACATCGGTGTAGCCAGGGAAATCATAGGCGATGACAAAGTCGGGGCGCGCCAGCACCTCATCGCCTGCGCGCACAGCGGGACGCTGCCCGACGCGCGCAAGAATTTTCTCGGTGATCGTGAAGCCCATTGTTCCTCCGCAATTCGCCCGCCTGGCCGCCGGCCGCGGAACGCGCGGGGCGGAGTGGTCTGATCTGGTCATCGGCAACGCCTTGGCGGGCGTTGCGGGTCTGGGTAGTCTAGCGATAACCCGGGCGCGCGGTAGGTTCGCGGTTCACGCCCATGATGACCCCCCGCACCAAAACCGGTGGTTGATTTGGGGCGATGTCCTTTATCATCCGCGGGCTTGACAGCTTTTCCCATCAAGGAGACACACATGTTGAAACGAATTCTGGTCGCAGCCGTCGCCGCAGCCTGCGCGACGGGCGGAGCCTTTGCGCAATCTCTTCCTGCGGGCCCCAAGGTCACGGTCACCGCGGTGACCCAGGCCGCCCCCTCCATTCCGCAGTACACCAAGGTCGACGTGCCGGTGCTGCGCGAGAACATGCCCAAGGCGAGCAACGGCCGCATTGAATTCAATCTGAAGAGCTGGCCTGAGGCTAACGTCCAGGGACCCGAGGTCATCCGTCTGGTCCGTTCGGGGCAGGTGGACATCGGTGGCGCGCCGTTCACCACGGTGTCGGGTGATGTTCCTATCCTCGACGGGGTGGATCTCGCCGGCCTCAATCCCGAAATCGATCAGGCGTTCAAGGTGGCTGAGGCCATGCTGCCGCTTGCCAACCGTGAGCTCGAGCGGCTGGGCGTCAAGATCATTGCCACCTACCCGTATCCCGCGCAGGTCTTTTTCTGCCGCAAGCCCATCAATGGTCTGGCCGATTTCAAGGGTCTGAAAGTTCGCGTGAACGGCCCGTCGCCTGGCGATCTGATGAACGCACTCGGGGCTCAGCCGACTGCGCTTGCCTTCGGCGAGGTCTACACCGCGCTCGAGCGCGGCACGGTCGATTGCGGCGTCACCGGGTCGGGCAGCGGTAATGGCACCAAGTGGTATGAGGTGTCCACGCACCTCTACACGCTGTCGATCTCATGGTCGACCTCGGCGTATTTTGTGAATCTCGCCTGGTGGAACAAGCTCGATCCGGCCGTACGCAGCTTCCTTGAAGCGCAGTTCCGTGATGTCCAGGCCCGGCAGTGGAAGCTGGGCGCCGATGCATCGCA
Source organism: Burkholderiaceae bacterium (assembly GCA_023253905.1). The sequence continues at coordinate 1,259 of JALREG010000207.1, read as the reverse complement.
GGATGGCATCGACTGCAATATCGGTAACGCCGCTGCCTGCACCATCGGTACCGTCGTCAAAAATCGTCCCATGGTCTGGGTGAAGGCGACGGATGCGGACAAGGCGCGGGTTCGCGAGGCGCTTCAGAACGTGGTGCTACCCAATTGGGTCAAGCGCTGTGGGCCGAAGTGTGGCGATATCTACAACGAGGTGATCGCGCCGATCTCAGGCGTGCGCTACTCGGCGCGCTGATCGGAGCCGCGCGATGCTGCTCGTCGCGGTGCGCGCAGCCAATCGCGCGGTCGACGCGCTGGCCCGGGTGATGGGGGCGTGCGCAGGCTGGCTGATCATTGCCTGCGCGCTCTTCATCACTTTTGATGTGCTGGCACGGCGCTTTCTTGGGTTCTCCACGCAGGCAAGTGTCGAGCTGTCCGGGTACATGCTGGGAATCGGCATCGCCTGGGGGCTCGCTGCTGCGATGGAGGCAAGGTCGCATGTGCGGATCGATGTGCTGATCATGCGCTTCCCGCCCGGGGTGCGCCGGTGGCTCCACTGGGTGGCGCTTCTCGCGCTGGCGATCTTCGCGGGTTTCCTGGTATATGGCGCTTTCTACACCGCCAGGGAATCACTTGAATTTCGGGCCACTGACAACAGCCTGCTGAAAACGCCGCTCATCATCCCGCAGGGATTATGGCTTGCCGGTCTGGCTGTGTTTGGTCTCATGGCGGCGCTTCGAACCATCGAGGTGACTTTGCTTCTGCGGGGTGGCACCATCGGTGAGGTTGAGCGACTCACCGGCCCGCGCAGCTATGTCGAGGAAGCCGAGGAAACGCTCGACGCGCTCGGCGTGAAGGCGGGTGCCTTGCAGCAGTCGCTTCAAGCGGATCTGAATGGGTCGTCGGCGGGCGTGCCTCGCTCGCAAGACAGAGGCACGCCGTGATTGCGGTAGTCTTTCTGATCCTTCTCCTTGCGGTGACCGTGGGCGCCTCGCTCTTTGGCGGCGCGTCGGCCTCGCAGGTGCCGGTCGGCCAGATTCTCATGCTGGTTGGCCTGTTCTGCCTGTTTTTTGGTGCCGGCATTTATGTGGCGGCGGCGCTGGGGCTTCTGGGCATCATCGCAGGCTTTGCCTTTTCCGACCGGCCCTTCTGGAACTTCATTGGCCAGATGGTCTGGGGGCCCACTACCAATTTCGTGCTGGTCGCAGTGCCGCTGTTTCTGTTGATGGGCGAGATCATGTTGCGGGCGGGATTGTCCGATCGCCTCTACCGCTCGCTCAACC
>JALREG010000177.1 GCA_023253905.1 Burkholderiaceae bacterium | reverse complement strand
TACCCTTTCGCGGCCCGGCATCGCTCGCCCACCGCCCACCCCCTCCCCGATGAACGCGATCAGCATCCGCGGCGCCCGCACGCACAATCTCAAGAACATCGACCTCGACATCCCGCGCGACCAGCTGGTCGTGATCACCGGCCTGTCCGGGTCGGGCAAGTCTTCGCTCGCCTTTGACACCTTGTATGCCGAGGGCCAGCGCCGCTATGTCGAGTCGCTGTCGGCCTATGCGCGGCAGTTCCTGCAGCTCATGGAAAAGCCCGACGTTGATCTGATCGAGGGGTTGTCGCCCGCCATCGCCATCGAGCAGAAGTCAGGCAGCCACAACCCCCGCTCCACGGTCGGGACCGTCACAGAAATCAATGATTACCTGCGACTGCTCTATGCGCGAGCGGGCACCCCACACTGCCCCGACCACCCACACCGGGCACTCGCTGCGCAAACCGTCTCGCAAATGGTCGACCAGATGCTCGCTCTGGGCGAAGGCGCGCGGCTCATGATTCTCGCGCCGCTCCCGCCCGAACGCTGCCGCGATACCGGTGCTGCCATCGCCGACTTGCAGGCGCAGGGGTTTGTGCGCGCGCGAATCAACGGCAAGCTGGTCGAGCTCGCTGAGGCGCCCTCGGGACTGCCGGCCGCAGCGGCTGCGATCGAGGTGATCGTCGACCGGCTGCGGGTAGCCGCCGCCGCCCGGCAGCGACTCGCCGATTCCTTTGAAACCGCGCTCGGGCTGGCCGGAGGCCGGGCAAGCGCGGTCGAACCCGACAACGGCCGCGAACACACGTTCTCCAGCCGCTTCGCTTGCCCCGATTGTGCTCGCCTGAGCCCCGATCTCGAGCCGCGACTCTTTTCCTTCAACAACCCCGCGGGCGCCTGCCCGGAATGCAATGGCTTGGGCGACATCGAATATGTCGACCCCGACCGCGTGGTCGAATTTCCTGACCTGAGCCTGGCATCAGGGGCGATCCGCGGCTGGGACCGACGCAACGAGTTCGCCTTCGCCACGCTTACAAGCCTTGCGCAGGCGCTCGGCTTTGATCTCGACCTGCCGTTTTCGCAGTTGCCCGAGGCCGTACAGCAGGTGATTCTTTACGGCTCAGGCGCGCGCAAACTTGCCCTTCGCTACGCAATCGGTACGCCAGCTGCCGCCTCGCCCGACGAACGCTTCGAGGGGGTGATCCCCAACCTCGAGCGCCGTCGTCGGGATACCGAATCCAGCCAGGTACGCGAGGAACTGGGGCGTTATCTGAGCCGGCGGCCCTGCCCCGAGTGCGGGGGGTCGAGGCTGCGCGCCGCCGCGCGCCATGTGCGACTGGGCTTGGCGGGCCATGATCATCCCATCTACGAGGTCTCCGGGTGGACCCTGTCGCGTGCCCACCAATGGTTTTCCACGCTCGCGCTTCCCGGCGCGCAAGGGCAGATTGCGGAACGCGTGATCCGGGAGATTCGCGAACGGCTGCGCTTTCTCAACGATGTGGGCCTGGGATACCTGAGCCTGGACCGTCCGGCCGAAACGCTCTCGGGAGGCGAAGCGCAGCGCATCCGGCTCGCTTCGCAGATCGGCTCGGGCCTCACCGGCGTCATGTATGTGCTTGACGAGCCTTCAATCGGGCTCCATCAGCGCGACAACGAGCGACTGATCGGCACGCTCAGACGTCTGCGCGATCTGGGCAACTCGGTGCTGGTGGTTGAGCATGACGAGGAAGCGATTCGCGCGGCCGACTATGTCATCGATATGGGTCCGGGCGCAGGTGAGCATGGCGGGACGGTGGTTGCCCAGGGCGCGCCCGCTGCGATCGAAGCGTCCGATCAGTCGATCACCGGGCAATACCTGTCGGGCCGGCTGGGTGTACCCGTGCCGATCGAGCGGCATCGAGGCGACGGACGTTGGCTCACAGTGCGTGGCGCGCGAGGCCACAATCTACGGGCGATCACTGCGCGTTTTCCGGTCGGCGTCGTGAGTGTGGTCACCGGGGTCTCAGGTTCCGGCAAGTCCACCCTGGTCAACGACACGTTGCTTGCGGCGGCCCTGCAACTGGTCAATCACAGAAAGATCATCACCCCCGGCTGTGACGGCATCGACGGTCTGGAGCATTTCGACAAGGTGATTGCGGTTGATCAGAGCCCGATCGGCCGCACGCCCCGTTCAAACCCCGCCACCTACACGGGCCTCTTTGCACCGATCCGTGAGCTCTTTGCCGAGTCGTCTGCCGCCCGCGAGCGCGGCTACGGCGCCGGTCGCTTTTCCTTCAATGTGAAGGGCGGCCGGTGCGAGGCCTGCGAGGGCGATGGCCTCATCCGTGTACAGATGCATTTTCTGCCCGACGTCTATGTGCCGTGCGAGGCCTGCCGCGGTGCCCGGTACAACCGCGAAACGCTCGAGGTGCGCTGGCGCGGCCGCAACATTGCGGACGTGCTCGACATGACCATCGTACAGGCCCATGAATTCTTCGAGAACGTTCCCACGCTCGCGCGAAAACTCGCCACGCTGATCGAGGTTGGTCTCGGTTATGTTCGGCTGGGGCAGAGCGCCACTACGCTTTCCGGTGGCGAGGCCCAGCGCGTGAAGCTTGCAGAGGAGCTGTCGCGGCGTGACACGGGCCGCACGCTCTATGTGCTCGATGAACCCACCACCGGCCTTCACTTCCATGACGTCGCCATGCTGCTCAAAGTGATCGCCAAGCTTCGCGAGCGTGGCAACACGGTGATCGTGATTGAACACAATCTGGATGTGATCAAGGCCGCTGACTGGGTGGTCGACCTGGGCCCGGAGGGTGGCGATCAGGGCGGGCAGCTGGTGGCCTTCGGAACGCCTGAGGAGGTCGCAGGCGTGGCGGGAAGCCACACCGGGCAATACCTCGCGCGCGTGCTGCCTTCGGTCGCCAAGCGGCGGGCCGCCTGAGTAACCATCAGCCTAGCGCCCGTAGCCGGCAAACGCATCCAGCACGCGCCGCATCTCTTCATCGGATAACACCACCGGGCTACCCACCTGCAGCGCCTGCAGATACTGGCGAGAGAGTGTCTCCACCTCCAATGCGATCGACAACGCCTGGGGCAGGTCTGCGCCCAATGCGATCTGCCCGTGATTGGCGAGCAGGCACGCGCGCCGGTCGGCAAGCGCGGCCAGCGCCTCATCGGAGAGCGCCTGCGTACCGAAGGTGGCATAGCGGGCGCACCGGATGTCATGGCCGCCAACCACTGCAATCATGTAATGAAAGGCTGGAATACCTGCAGCCTGAATGGCCGGCAGACACGCGAGCGTCGTGGCATAGGAGGAATGCACATGCACCACGGCGCCTGCCTCGCGCCGCGCCCGATAGATGTCGAGATGCATCCGCCATTCTGATGACGGGACGCGCCGGCCATCGAACCGTGAAGGCGGCGCGAGGGGCGGTTCGCGATCATGCGGCGCAGCCTCCCGCGCGC
>JALREG010000134.1 GCA_023253905.1 Burkholderiaceae bacterium | reverse complement strand
GTGGCCGAGCACGTCCTGGGCCTGCCCCGCTCTTTCTAAAGCTAGCCATGCCTGCCGCCACCATCGCCAGGGCCCGTTCCTTTTTGTTCGTCCGCGCCAACATGCCCAGACCGGAGACCGCATGAGCAGTTCACCCCCCGCCCACCCGAATGCCCGTCCGCTGGACGGCATCCTGGTCGTTGCCTTGGAGCAGGCCGTGGCCGCCCCCTACTGCAGCAGCCGCCTGGCCGATGCCGGCGCCCGCGTGATCAAGATCGAGCGCCCCGAAGGCGACTTCGCACGCGGCTATGACCGCGCCGTGCATGGCGAATCCTCGTACTGGGTCTGGACCAACCGCGGCAAGGAATCGATCGCGCTCAACCTCAAACAGGCCGACGATTTGCAATTGCTCGAACGCATGCTGGCCCAGGCCGATGTGTTCATCCAGAACCTCGCACCGGGTGCCACCGAGCGCCTGGGCATCGGCTCGGCCGCTTTGCGCGCACGCCATCCGCACCTGGTGACCTGCGACATCAGCGGCTATGGCGACGATGGGCGTTTCTTTGGCCTCAAGGCCTATGACCTGCTGGTGCAGGCCGAGAGCGGCCTGGTGGCGATGGACTCGCTCATTCACTACGCGCCCGAGCAGGCGGTGGCGGCGCTCGTGGCGGTCGCGCCCAGAGTGCGGCGCTCAATCGTCTTCACCTTTGCACCGGGCAGCCTGCCGCTTCGCATGATGATGATGGCGGGAAGGCTCTTCCCTCGTGGTGATCGCTCGCCTGCCATCGTGCCGGTTGCGCCCGAGCGGATGCACCGGATGCTTGCCGAGGCACTGGGCCCGCTAGGTTGGCGACTGGCTCGTACCGAGCGCGTGGCCCGCGGCTTTTACACTTCGCAGGCGCAGGAACTCATCCGGCGATGATGCTGCTTGATCTGCTTTCGCCCCGACGCTGGTCACGCATCGACCCGCGCTGGCTCCCGTTTGCTGATCTGGCCACGCCCGATCTGCCGATGTCGCGCCTTCTGCGGCTTGCGCTATTTCAGGTGTCGGTGGGCATGGCCACCGCGCTTCTGGTGGGTACCCTCAATCGCGTGCTGATCGTTGAACTGGGCGTGGCGGCATGGCTGGTGTCCACCATGGTTGCGCTGCCGCTCGTGTTCGCGCCGTTCCGGGCGTTGGTGGGGTTCCGTTCAGATGTGCATCGTTCGGTGTTGGGCTGGCGGCGAGTGCCGTACATCTGGGCCGGCACCATGCTGCAGTTTGGCGGGCTGGCCATCATGCCTTTCGCGCTCATCCTGTTGTCAGGCGATACCCACTGGCCGCAGTGGATCGGCCCGCTGTCGGCCGCGCTGGCCTTCCTGATGGTGGGCGCGGGCATCCAGACGGTCCAGACGGCAGGGCTCGCGTTCGCGACCGATCTGGCCGCCGAGGAAAATCGGCCGCGGGTGGTTGCCATGATGTACACCATGTTGCTGATGGGCATGGTGGTGAGCGGTCTGGTGTTCAGCCTGCTCCTTGCCGATTTCAGCAAAATCACGCTGATCAAGGTGGTCCAGGGCGCGGCCTTTGTGGCGTTCGTGCTCAATCTGGTGGCCCTCTGGAAGCAAGAGGCCCGTAACCCCTCAAAAACACATCCAGGGATTGTTCGGCCCGCCTTCCGCGACAGCTGGCGCGACTTCGCCGCCCAGCCTGGGCAAAGACGCTTCCTGGTGGCGCTCTTCCTGGGCACGGCTGCGTTCACCATGCAGGACATCATTCTCGAGCCCTACGGCGGTGAGGTGTTGGGCCTATCGGTATCGGCCACCAGCGTGCTGACCGCGTTCATGTCAGTGGGTGCACTGGCCGCTTTTGCATTGGCTGCGGCGCGGCTCCGGCAAGGCATGAACCCGCACCGACTGGCGGCGTGGGGAGCGGTCGCGGGTGTGTTTGCGTTCTCGCTCGTGATTTTTGCCGAACCTCTGGAGGCGCCCTCGCTCTTTCGGGCGGGGACGGTGTTGATTGGTTTCGGCGGCGGACTTTTTTCCGTTGGCACGCTCACCGCTGCCATGAATCTTGAATCGAACGGCATGAATGGCCTTGCACTGGGCGCGTGGGGGGCGGCGCAGGCCAGCGCCGCGGGTCTTGCCGTCGCCGCAGGCGGATGGCTGCGCGACCTGGTGAGCAGCCTCGCGCTCTCCGGGGGCCTGGGGCCTGTACTGAATTACGCGGGAGTCGGCTACAGCGCCGTCTACCACCTTGAACTGGCGCTGCTGTTCGCAACGCTGGCGGCAATCGGGCCGCTGGTACGTGATCTGCGCGCGCAGGGCGGCGATCGCCGCAATTTCGGACTGGCTGAATTTCCGGGCTGAGCGGATGCCTTTTGAGGAGATGACCATGGGAAGAGGTGCCATTACCCAATATGTCGACGTAGCGCAGATGGTGCTCTACGTGTTCTGGGTGTTTTTTGCAGGGCTGGTGTTTTATCTGCTGTATGAAAGCAAGCGTGAGGGGTTCCCGCTTGAAAGTGATCGGCGCGATGGGTCGATCAAACGCGAGCCTGGTATTTTGCCGATGCCGAGTGTGAAGATGTATCGCACACGGTTTCATGGTGACTTCCCGTCGCCGCACGAGCGTGACTTCGACGAGCCGCGCGTGCAGGGTGAGCGTGCAGCGCCAGTCACCGGGATGCCTTTTGAGCCTACGGGCGACCCCATGACAAGCGGCATCGGACCCGGTGCCTTCACGCGCCGAACCGATGAGCCCGATCTCACGGTGGATGGCGATCTCAAGATCGTGCCCCTTGCGGCAGCGCCCGGCTTTTCCCTGGTCGAGGGCGATGCGGATCCGCGTGGCATGCCGGTGATCGGCGTTGATGACAAGACGGGCGGCACGGTGGTCGAGATCTGGGTGGACCGCTCCGAGCACATGATCCGTTACCTCGAGGTGCAAACTGCGGCGGGGCGCCGCGTCATGTTGCCCATCACATTTTGCCGTGTGATCTCCGATCGGGTCCATGGCCGTAAGGTCATCGTACGCGCGATTCGTGGTGAGCAGCTTGAGGGCGTACCCGGACTTCGCCGGCCCGATCGCATCACGCTCTTCGAAGAAGAAAAGGTGATGGGTTACTACGGCGCAGGCACGCTCTTCGCAACCCCTGGCCGTCGTGATCCGATCCTATGAGCGCACACCGCCACAGCCTCGGGCACGAACACGAGATCGAGCCGCAGCACGGGCTGCCCGAGGCGCTGCCAAGCGGTGAGCGTCTGCTATGGCAGGGCTCGCCCCAGCGGCGCCGTATCGCGCTCGATGTGTTCCACCTGCGCGCGGTGGCGGTGTATTTCGTATTGCTGCTGGGTCTTCGGTTCGCGCTGGTTCAACATGACACCGGTTCGGTCGCGCAGGCGCTGGCATCCACCAGTTGGGCTGCGGCGTGTTTTGCAATTGGGCTGGGTCTGCTGTGGCTTCTTGCCGATCTCACCGCTCGAACCACTGTCTACACCATCACCGACCGGCGCGTGGTGATGCGGATCGGCATTGTGCTGAGCCTCACCTTCAATGTGCCTTTCCGTCGGATTGCCTGCGCGCAGGTCAGGCGGCGCGCTGATGGCTCGGGCGATCTGGTGCTCGAGCTTTTACCCGATGACAAGATCGCCTATGCGCACTTGTGGCCGCATGCCCGGCCCTGGCGGTTATCGCACCCCCAGCCCATGCTGCGGGCGCTGGCCGCGGTTGATGAACCGGCTACGCTACTGACCGACGCCTGGCTAGCCGCCCAACCGCCTGGTGAACGGGTGCAGGTCGGTGCAGCATCGAACGCGGGGGCACAGGGGCTCGCACATGGCGTGCCTCAAAGCGCGCCTCAAAGCGTACAAATAGGTCATGCACAGACCGTCTGACGATTCGCTCGGCGCGCACCCACCCGAAGGCGGGTTGAGTCGGCACGCGCTATCGCGGCCTGGCAGTGGGCGAGCGGCTATGCCTGCGCTTACTGCACGCCCCCGGATCGAAGGCTGGCCACTTGCCCTGGTTGGCCTCGCCGTGCTGGGGAGCCTCGCATTTACCGCTTGGCATCAATATCAGAAAGCGCACGCGCCTGAGGCGCCGCCGGTGGTGGCGGTGCTTGATTCCAGGCAACTGCTCTTTCGCGATGCGCGCGACGGCAGCGTAGAGGTGATCGACGCTCGCACCCGCGAATCGCTCGAACCGATTGTGGGCGAGGCCGGATTTGCCCGTGGGGTGCTGCGTGGCCTCGCACAGGCGAGACTTCGCCAGGGCGGCACGCCCGCTGATCCGTTTGAACTGCGGGCCGAATCGGCCGGCAGCCTCCGCCTGTTGGATCCGGTCACCGGCCGCACGGTGGACCTCACTGTATTCGGACCCGCCAACGCAGCGGTGTTTCAGTCCTATCTCAACATCCGATAAGTTCATTTTCCGGAGATCCCGTGATGAGTACCGAGCAAAGGCCAGGACGTCGCCCCGACGAGATCAGCGAATCCACCCGCAAGGCAATGACCGAGTCCCTCATTTCGCCGCGGTTCTACACGACCGATGCGGATGCCATCAATCGGATCTCGGTCGAGCACATCCGCCCGCAGTGGAATGCGCTGATGGCTGAGTTCGAGGGCGATAACAATATCGATCACTTCCAGCGGCCGGCCGATATGGATCGTGATTACTCCAAGCTTGATCCCGAGCTCTACAAGGAATTCACTGACTTCCTGATCAGCTCGATCACTTCCGAGTTCTCAGGTTGCGTGCTCTACGCAGAACTGCGCCGCAAGGTGGACAACCCGGATATCAAGGCGCTCTTCGGCTACATGGCTCGCGACGAATCGCGACATGCGGGCTTCATCAATCAATGGCTGAAAGACTTTGGCATTGGCGTTGATCTGGGGCTGCTCACCAAGGTGAAGAAGTACACCTACTTCAAGCCCAAATTCATTTTCTACGCCACCTACCTCTCCGAAAAAATCGGCTACGCGCGGTACATCACGATTTACCGGCAGGTGGAGCGTCACCCCGAGCTTCGCTTTCACCCCATCTTTCTGTGGTTCGAGAAATGGTGCAATGACGAGTTCCGGCATGGTGAGGCGTTTGCGCTTCTCATGCGCGCCAATCCGAAACTGCTCACGGGTGTGAACCGACTCTGGATCCGGTTCTTCCAGCTTGCCGTGTTTGCCACCATGTATGTCCGTGATCACACGCGGCCTGCGCTCCATCAGGCGCTCGGGCTCGACCCCACCGAATACGATCAGAAGGTATTTGCGATCACCACCGAGATCTGCAAGCAGGTGTTCCCGGTCACGCTCTGTTACGACGATCCGCGATTCATCGCGGGTCTGAATCGTCTGCGTGACCTTCAGAACGCGGTTGATGCTGAAAAGGCGAAGGGGGGCGTCCTGGCCACGATCCGGCGCGGGTTGTTTGCGGCGCAGGCGGCCGTTGTCTTCAGCCGCATGTTCCTGCTTCCGGTACGCGAGAATCGGCTACCCGACGATGCGCGGCTCGCGCCGAGCTGGTGATGCGTCGCCCACCGCCTCTGCAGCGAGCCTGATTCTCCGTGGCGCTTCTCGTCCCCATCGCGTTCACGCTTGGCGTGTGGTGGCTGTCCACCGGGCTGGTGCTGCGCGCGATCCAGCCTTCGGCGGGCCGGCAGCGTGAGGCCATGGCTGCGGCCTCGCTTCTGCTGCTTCTTGGAATGGCGGGAGTGGTGGTGACGCGCGATCTCGTCACGCCGCTGGGTGCCTACCTCGCCTTTGTGTCGGCAGTGCTGGTCTGGGCGTGGCAGGAGGTGGCGTTTTTGCTGGGGCTGGTAACCGGACCGAACCGTGAGCCTTGCCCGCCTGTGTTGGGTTGGCGCCGCGCGTGGTATGCCTTTACCGCCATTGCTCATCACGAGCTCGCACTGCTGTTGCTGGGGGTGGCGGTGCTGCTGCCAAGCCTCAGCGCGCCCAATCCGGTCGCAGCGCAGGTGTGGCTAGTGCTATGGGTGATGCGGCTGAGCGCCAAGCTCAATATTTTTCTGGGCGTGAAAAACTTTTACGAGCCCTTTCTGCCGCCGTCGCTTCACTACCTGCTCAGTTATTTTTCGCGTCGGCGCTTCAATGCGCTCTTCCCGTTCAGCGTCGGGCTGGCCAGCGTGATTGCGGTGCTCGTTTGGGTGGCGGCGGTCAGAACCGACAGCGCCTATGAAGAAACGGCGCTGGGGCTGGTGGGCTCGCTCCTGGTACTCGCCATTGTTGAGCACTGGCTGCTCATCATTCCCATGCAGCCGCAGTCGCTATGGCGCTGGGCGCTGAAAGGGCGCGGCTGAGCGCGGCGAGTGCTGCGCGACTGAAGTCAGCCCGACTATTTGCAGGGCAGCAGCGACGCGAGCGCGCGACCTCAGTTGGCCGGCGGCAGGGTATCGGCGAAGCTTGGCCGCGCCGACAGCTTGTCAACCAGCGCGCCCAGATTCGGGTAGTGGCGGCGCCACTCCAGGTGCGGGAAGCGCCAGGCCAGATAACCCAGTGCACAGCCGACCGCGATGTCGGCGAGCGAATATTTGCCGTCGACGCAATAGGGATGATCACCCAGGCGTTTTGACAGCGCGGCGAGTGCGGCATCGACCTTGCTCTGCTGCTTGAGCACCCAGGCTTCGTTCTGCTGTGCCTCCGGGCGCATGGATTCGAGTCTGATCAGACCAGCCGCCTCGAGCATGCCATCAGCCAACGCTTCCCAGACCTTGACCTCGGCGCGGGGGCGGCCGCTTGCCGGGATCAGACGATGCACCGGGGTGAGGTTGTCGAGGTAGTCAACGATCACGCGTGAATCGAACAACACTTCGTCGTCGTCGAGGACGAGGTAAGGAACCTTGCCGAGGGGATTGAACTGCAGCGTGTGGGCGTGGCTTTCGGCCACATTGATGGACTCGAACTGGCAATCGATTTTCTTCTCGGCCATCACAACGCGCACTTTGCGTGCGAAGGGACTGCCGTGGGAGCCGACGAGTTTCATCAGGGTATCTGCTCTGAAAGGAGGAGTTTTTTCCAGGCTCTGCAGGACAAACCAGACTTCGGGAGGCCGACAGGCGAGAGCTCTCGAGTATATCAATCGACTATCCTTCGAACGGATGAGAATTTCGTCGTTGTATCAAGGCGTCGCAGCATTGGTCAGATCTTCCGTGAAGGGGCGTCCGGCGCACGGGTGCTAGCATTGCGATTCCTTAAATTTCCTGGCGCTGCGCCCCACTCCGATGAGTGTTTCCGACGAATCCTCTGCGTTTGCGCTCCAGGCACTGAGCCCACTCGACGGGCGTTATGCACCGAAATTGGGCGCGCTGCGCGCGCTCATGTCCGAGTCGGGATTCATGGGATGGCGGGTCAGGGTCGAAGTTGAGTGGCTGCTGGCGCTCGCCGAAGCTGGCCTGCCTCAGCTGCCTGCATTTTCGGAACCTGCACGCGCGCGACTGCGGGCGATTGCGGATCAGTTTGGCGCGCCGCAAGCCGCACGCATCAAGGCGATCGAAGCGCGTACCAACCACGACGTCAAAGCGGTCGAATATTTCCTCAAGGAATCGGTGCAGGGGAATGCCGAGCTTGAGCGCGCGGCGGAGTTCATCCACTTTGCCTGCACGTCTGAAGACATCAACAACACCTCCCACGCGCTCATGCTCCGCGCGGCGCGCGAGCAGGTGATGCTGCCGGCACTTCAAGCGGTGACGGATCGTCTGCGCGAGCTCGCACACACGCTGGCCGATGTGCCAATGCTGTCTCGCACTCACGGTCAGCCCGCCTCGCCCACCACACTTGGCAAGGAACTCGCCAATTTCGTAGCCCGTCTGGAGCGCGCCGTCGATCGTTTTTCCGAGGTCAGGCTCCTTGCGAAGCTGAACGGCGCAGTGGGGAACTACAACGCCCACCAGATTGCCTGTCCCGAGATCGATTGGGAGACGCATTGCAGGCGGGTGGTCGAATCCATGGGCCTCACCTTCAATCCCTACACGATTCAGATCGAGCCACACGACTACATGGCCGAGTTGTTCGATGCGCTGGCTCGGATCAACACCATCCTCATTGATCTCGATCGCGATATCTGGGGCTATATCTCGCTTGGGTATTTCAGGCAAAAGCTCAAAGCGGGCGAGGTGGGTTCGTCGACCATGCCGCACAAGGTCAACCCGATCGATTTCGAAAACGCCGAAGGCAACTGCGGACTTGCGAACGCGCTGTTCGAACACTTTGCTGCCAAGCTGCCGATTTCCCGCTGGCAACGCGACCTCACCGACTCCACCGTGCTGCGCAATCTCGGTGCCGGTACGGGTTACATGGTGATCGCGCTGGAAGCACTGGCGCGAGGTCTCGGCAAGCTGGCGCTCGACAGGGAAGCCCTCGCAAGGGATCTCGATGACGCCTGGGAGGTGCTCGCCGAGCCGGTGCAGACCGTCATGCGCCGTCATGGTATTGCCGATTCCTACGAAGTGCTGAAACAGCTGACGCGCGGCCAGCGCATCGATCGCGAAGGCCTGCACCGCTTTATCGATACGCTCGAGATTCCCGCCGAGTCGCGGGCGCGCCTGAAAGCGCTGACGCCTGCGAGTTATACCGGGGCAGCGTCCGCGCTGGCCCTCGACGTTGCCCGCGCGCTCGGTTGATGTGCAGGTGAGCAGCGCGTCCGGGGGCATCACCGCGCAGGTCTTCGCAGGCGATCGCGCGTTCTCCCCGTTCCGCGTGGACCGGCTGGTAGCCCCGGCCCGCGCTGCCGGAGTCGATACCGAAGGGCTTGAG
>JALREG010000097.1 GCA_023253905.1 Burkholderiaceae bacterium | reverse complement strand
GATCGGCACGGCGGGTTACACGGCCATGCTCTGTGTCATGACCCTGGAGCGCCAGGGCGTGACCCCGGGCTCGGGCGACATCCTGGTGACCGGCGCGGCCGGCGGGGTCGGCAGCGTCTCCATCGCCCTGCTCTCGGCCCTCGGCCACCGGGTCGTGGCCTCGTCCCGCCGGGCGGAGGCCGAAGGCGACTACCTGCGGGGCCTGGGCGCCGCCGAGGTGATCGACGCCGCCGAGTTCTCCGGTCCCGCCCGGCCCATCGGCAAGGAGCGCTGGGCCGGCGTGGTGGACTCCGTGGGCAGCCACACCCTGGCCAACGCCATCTCGCAGACCCGCTATGGCGGGGCGGTGGCCGCCTGCGGCCTCGCCCAGGGCAGCGAGGCTGCCGAGGGCTCGGCGACGGCCTGCGTGAGGTTCGCCACAGGCGCAGCGCATACGATGCGATTGTGGGGCTGACAAGGGGGCTGACGAGGGGGCTGCTGCAAGCATGTCGGTCTCCGTTGGGGGTGTTGATCTCATGATGCGTGCCCTGAGTATGCATGCTGTTGCCCCGGCTGCACAGCGTACGGCGCAGGCCCCGGTTTCAACTTTTTGCCGGCTGGCGACTGCGCAGCCGAATGTTGAGCAACTCCACCACCACCGAGAAAGCCATCGCGAAATAGATGTAGCCCTTGGGCACGTGGTGATCGAACCCCTCGGCGATCAGCACCATGCCGACCACCACCAGAAAACTGAGGGCGAGCATTTTGATGGTCGGGTGACGGGAGACGAATTCTCCAATCGGCCGGGCAAACAGCATCATCAGCGCAACGGACACCACCACGGCGGCGATCATCACCTCGACTCGGTCCACCATGCCCACTGCCGTGATGATCGAGTCGAGCGAGAACACCAGATCAATGATCATGATCTGGGCGATGATGGCGCCAAAACTGGCCGCTGCGCTGCTACGCCCGCCTTCGCCACCTTCGATGGCGTGGTGGATTTCGCTGGTGCTCTTCCAGATGAGGAAGAGGCCTCCTGCGATCAGGATCAGGTCGCGACCCGAAATCGGCTGGCTGAAAACAGTGAACAGGGGCTCCACCAGCCCGATGATCCAGGACAACACCAGCAACAGGCCGATCCGCATGAACATGGCCGCGAACAGCCCGATACGGCGCGCGAGTTCGCGCTGATGGGCGGGGAGCCGGTCCACCAGAATCGAAATGAAAATGATGTTGTCGATACCCAGCACGAGTTCGAGCGCGGTGAGCGTGGCAAATGCGATCCAGGCTTCGGGGGACAGCAGCAGATCCATGGCGGGTCCGTGATGAAAGTTTGGTGATCGAGGATAAGGCCGCGGCGTGATGTCGTCTGCGCAAGGGCTGATTTCACCCAGGTTTTTTCGTGGGACCTGGGCCCTCATGCGCGCCGGGTTTGTCTGCCATCAAAGGCAGTGTTGCGGGCTGCTGGCCTCGGTCTCGAGCGGCTGCGCCCGGGCAAGCGCAAGCCAGGTGGGAAGCGCGATGGGGCGGGCCTCGCGCGCCGGGGCGATGCGCGCGATGGTGAGCGTATCGGCGCGGGCGATCAGTACTCCGCACTCGGGCGGAACTTCTGCGGAATCAGCGATCGGTTCACCTTGGGCTGATTCGCCCAGCACGTACCACACGCGCTGCGCGAGCCCGAAGTAGGCGCCGCGCTTACCCGGTTGGCGCAGATCGCCCAGCAGGTCGGCGCGACTCACCTTGATCTCGTGGACGGTGGGTTCGAGCGCGTGCTCCAGGCTGGAGATGCGTAGCGAAAATACATCTGGGCGGCATGGCCCCCAGCCGCCGGCCGGCGCCTCGGGTGACAGCAGCGAGAGCCCGGTCCAGGCGAGCCGCCCCTGTGCCGCGAGCCATTGCGCGGTCAGTTGAACCAGCGCCTCGTGCGCACTCAGTGCGCGCCGGTTCCGCGCCTGCGCTCCCGCGAGCGCCTGAATGCCTGCATCCGTGAGGCGGAGGGTGTCGGGGCGTAGTCCGGGCTCACCTGAAGGCAGGCGCTCGATCAGCCCAGCGCCCAGGAGGTCAATTTCCAACGCATCCTGGCAGGGCCAGCCGGATGAGCGGAAGATCTGGCGAAGGCGCCGCAGATGGGTACGGCTGGGGAGACAGGCAGGCACGGGCGATCGTCCAGGGCGAAGAGGCCTCGATGATGGGTGCGCCCGAGGCTCACACGATGAGCCTCCGGTGCGCCTCGATGCGTACCATGCGAGACGATCGCGGCCGCCCCGCGCCGCGATCGCGCCGTCAGCGGAGCTTGCGCGCCAGCCAGGGAACGATCACCTGATCAAAAATCTGACCGTCCGACCATTCCCGGTTGCGTCCGATATGCCCGCCAGTGGGATTGACCCAGGCCTCCTTGGCCGTGCTGCCCGATTGCAGTACGACATAGAGATCGTCAATCGGGACCTGGGTATCGCGCTCTCCGTTCACCAGCAACTGGGGTGCGGACGGCTTGGCGAGCGCGCCGCTGTCCTTGAGCGACATCCGTGGCCCATAGGCGAGGAACGCTTCCAGCGTCTCGGTGCCATAGACCGAGGCCCGCGCCGGGAACAGGTCGAACAGGTATTCGCGAGTGCCAAGCGCCTTCAATTGCCAGTCGCGCTGGAAATATCCATGGACCGGGCCAGCCCAGTTCACCACCGCCTTCAATCGCTTGGGCTCGGCGATGGCCATGCGAGCGGCCCAATGCCCGCCCCAGGACACGCCCTGAAAGCCCAGGCGGGCGGGATCCACATCGGAGCGGGTTTCAATCGCATCGATCACGCGCGAGTAAATGCGTTCGGCACCGACGTCGATCCTGAGCGGTGACTCGCCTGTGCCGGGCATGTCCAGCGCAATGTAGGCGAGCCCCGCTTTCAGGTAGCCCGGACCGTATTGTTCGACCACGTATTCCTTGTAGCTGTCCAGGCCGCCCACCGAAAGCACCACCGGGGGCCGTGCCACGCCGACCGGTTTTTGCAGATAGGCGACGATCTCCTTCCCCTCAAACGGGATGCGCAGCACCTCGATCGGCGGCTCGGCGATTCGTGCATAGGCACGAAACGCCTCCGTGGCGCGGGCGTGGGCGACTTTCTTGTCGGGGGAATTCTGGGTCGGCCAGGCCCCGAAGCCGTGATAACGCCACGCGGCCAGGTAGGCCTCGCGCGCCTTCGCCCGGTCGCCCGCCTTGTCGGCGGCGTCGCCGGATGCGGCATGGCGGGCGCCGTTCTGCATCCAGGAACGGGCCCATTCGTCGCGATCGAGCGAATTGATGCGAGACAGGATCTCGGCCACCTCGCCGGCATCAAACCCGGTCAGCGGATAGCGCTGTGCCTTGACGCGTTCGGTGACCGCTTCTTTCAATTCCGGCCAGGTTCGACCGGGGGCAATCTGGGCGATTGAGGAGCCGGCGAAGCTGAGCGCGAGGGCGGCGGCGGTTGCGAGGCGGATGAATGGTTTCATGGCGGTCCGGGTCGGTATGAGGAGCGGAGAAGCAGAATTACAGACTCGGGTCTCCGGCTCAAGGCTGAGATGGATTCTTCGGACCGGTCGCCAGGCATTCGGGGCTGAAATCCTGTGCCGGGACGGCGGGCGCCGGCTTGAGCCCGTGGCCGGAAGATTTCGAGGTACTGCGGCAGGAGTGGGCTCATCGTGGGCCTCGCTCGGCCGAGATGATCGAGATCATCCGCGGCCTGATGCAGGGCGGCATGTTCGACTACAGCGGACGCTTCTACAGCATACCCCGCATGCAGATAGCGCCCGTGCCTGCCGAGCCGGTGCCGATCTACCTTGGCGGCCTTGCGGAGCCGGTGCTGCGACGTGCCGCGCGCATCGCGGACGGCTACATCGGCTGGGAAAACCCCCTCTGTCCGCTGGAAGACGTACCGGGCATGGTCAAACGTATCGAGGGCTACCGTGCGGATTACGGGCGGGCCGCGCTTCCCTTCGAGTTCAAGTTCATGCCCTCGCGCAACCACCCCGATGTGCTGGCGCGCCTGCGCGATGCAGGCGCCACCGATCTCATCGTGATGCCCTGGGTCGAGACCGACGGGCTGCAGGCGCCGCTCGCCGCGCGGATCGACGCGGTCCGACGCTTTGCCGATACCCATATGCACGCGCTCCGCCAGGGCTGAGCCGCACCATGCGTCAGCCGCCACGCGTGACCCGAGCCGCCGGAGAAGAGCAGGGCGATACGGGCTATGGCGCGGGTTTCTCCCCACCCGCGTTCTGGAGCAAGCTCGCACGCGGCGCACTCGCTGCCGGCCGGGAACTGATCGAGAAGGCTCTCTGGCTCTACTACGCGGCCGAACGCCCCGACGTTCCCCGCTGGGCCAAGCTCACGATGTGGGGTGCACTCGCGTATTTCGTGCTGCCGGTGGATGCCGTGCCGGATTTCCTGCCGGGTGTTGGCTATGTCGACGACCTCGGCGCCCTGGTGGCCGCGCTTGCTACGGTGGCGCGTTATGTCGACGACGATGTCAAGGCCCGCGCGCGTGACCGGCTCACCGCGTGGTTCGGCCCCACGCTCCGCTGAGAATTTTCCATGCATCCGACTGTCCACGCTCGCGAACATCCCGACCGTACTGCCGTGATCTTCGCGGCGAGCGGTGTTGCGTTGTCCTACGGAGATCTGGTGGCTCGAAGCCAGCGTTGCGCCCGGCTCCTGCGGTCTTTGGGGCTAGGCACGGGCGACGGCATCGCGATCTGCATGGACAACAATCCGTGGTACTTCGAGCTCTGCTGGGCGGCCCAGCAGAGCGGGCTCTATTACACCGCGATCTCCAACAAACTCACCGCGCCCGAGGTGGAATACATCGTCCGCGACGCGGGTGCACGGGTGCTGTTCCTGTCGGTCTCACAGCGCCCCCTGGCGGAGCCATTGGAAGCGGCCTTGCGGGGTGAGGTCGACATCTTTGCAGTCGATGGCGACATCGACGGCTGT
>JALREG010000325.1 GCA_023253905.1 Burkholderiaceae bacterium | reverse complement strand
GCCGAGTGCAGCGGACGCGCGACCAGCGCGACAGCAGGGCGGCGCTCGTCGAGCAGGATTGAACCGACCCGCGAAAACTCGACCTGGGTCGCGCCCGGCAGGGCACGGATCCGGGTCTGCAGCGATGCGTCGAAGCCCTCGCCTGCCGCGCTGGCGGGCAGTCGGGCGTAGAGCTCGGCGGGTAACACCTGATCGAGCCAGTCGGAGACCGACACCCGAAAGCTGGTGACCATGATGGCCATCGCGCTGGCGAGCGCGAAGCTTGCGACGACACCGCCCAAAGCTGAGCCAGCGCTGCCCGGCGCGCCCGCCATGCGAGACAGCGCGAGCCAGACCGTGGGCGGCGGCGCGCGTCGTTCCAGTGCCCGGATCACCGCCCGTGCGCATGGCCCGATCAGGGGGCCAGTCAGCATGACGCCAGCGACGAGCAGTATCGCGATGCTGGCGTAAGCCGCAAGCGGCAGATCGGCGATCGGCGGCGCTGCCAGCAGCAAGAGCGCGATCGCTACGAGCGCGGCCGCCCAGCGCGCGCGCCCACTCGGATCGAGCACGCTTTCAGTCGAGCGAGCGCGTAGCGCACGCGCAGGAATGACGCGTTGCGCCGCCCGCATCGGTGAAAACGCGCCCATCAGCGCAATGGCGAGGCCGCCCGCCAGGCCTGCCGCGACCGATAGCGGGTCGATGGCGAGCGCGATCACGCGACGGTCGAAGTAGCCCCCTCCGAGATCGCCCCCGGTCAAGGCGAGGAGGAGCGATGCGAGTGCCACTCCCCCCAGCACCCCGGTGACCGAGCCAAGTGCGCCGATCGCCAGTGCATCGATCAGTATCCGTTTTGCGGCAAAGCGGCGTGGCGCGCCCAACACGCCGAGCAGCGCAATCTCATGCTGCTGGCGGGCGACCCGCAGCGCGAGCGTGGCCTGAACGATGAAGGCGCCGGTAAAGAGGGCCACCAGCGCGAGCACATTGAGATTGACCCGGTAGGCGCGCGACAGGTTTGACATCCGTTGCCCAGCCGCCTGCGGGACGCTCCAGAGCACCTGCATGGGAAGCCTGGATTCAATCGCGGCGCGGACGCTGCCCGCGTCGGCGTTCTCCGTAAACCGCAGGTCGATCCTGGATAATTTTCCCAATCGACCAAAGTATTGCTGTGCATTGGCAATGTCGAGCACCGCCAGCAGCTGACCTTCATCGGCACCCTCTACGCTGCCCGCTACGCGCAATCTCTGCTGGTGCGCCCCGGTCTGGATAACAATCTGCTCGCCTGGCGCGATGCCGAGTGCACGCGCCGCCGCGCGCGATAGAAACACGGCATCGTCGGCAAAGAGCGCCGCCGGGTCGTTGCGATCGGCTTCAGCCAGTGAGGGCAAAAGCGCGGGCGTGACCTGTGCCGCGCGAAGCGGATCGATGCCCAGAATACGCAGTGCGATCGGCTGCGAGGCTTGGGGCGAGCCCGACTGCGTCAGCCCAGGTGATTCGGTCGCGCGGAGTGGTGCGCGAGGGGCGGTCGGACCGACGACTGAGGCCAGAGCTTTGAACTCGATGACGGGGCTTGCCGCGGCGATACCTGATGATTCGGTCAAGGTCGCATAGACCTGCTCGTCGAAGTCAGCGCTTCGGCCCACCAGCTGCGCCTGCGCGTCGCCGTTGACCATGGCGATCGCGGCAGAAAATTCCGCTAATGCTGATCGGTTGACCCAATGCACGCCCAGCGCGAGCGCCACACCGATCGCAATCGATAGCGCACCGGCCAGCATGGCAGCAGGCCCTTCTCGCCAGTGGGCCGCGATCAGCCATCGAAGCAGCGCGCGGTGGGGGCTGGCCGACTGCGTCACGCCGGTTCAAGCCGACCCTGCCGCAGGATCAGCTGACGATCAGCCATGGCTGCCGCCTCGTGTGAGTGGGTAACGAGTAGCAGCGCTGCGCCCGATTCGGCAGCCTGCTCGGCGATCAGGGCGAGTGCAGTGCGGGCGCTTGAGGGATCCAGGTTGCCAGTGGGCTCGTCGGCGAGCAGCACACGGGGCGCAGCCACCAGCGCCCGCGCGAGCGCGACCCGTTGTTGCTCGCCACCCGAGAGTTCGCGAATCGGGGCTTGGAGGCGGCTGCCCAGGCCCAGTCTACTGAGCACGGTGGCGGCGCGCTCGAGTGCCTCGGCAGGGGGCGTGCCGTTCAGGAGCAGCGGCACCGCGACATTTCGCTGCACGCTGAGGTGACCAAGGAGATGAAACGCCTGGAAGGCGAATCCGATCAGCTGACGGCGAAGCGCGGCGGCGTGATCGTCGTCGAGACCGATGAGCGAGCGGCCGGCCACTTCAACACGCCCGGAGTCGGGGGGCTCGAGACCGGCAATGATGTTGAGCAGGGTCGACTTGCCGCTGCCCGACTCACCAAGCAACGCAATCCGCTCTCCCGGCTCGGCTCGCAGCGTCAGATCCTGGAGGATGACCCGCTCGCCAAAGCGCTTGTGAAGTGCCTCGAGCAGGACGGCGGGCGGCGCCCCCCTCTCAGCCATTCGGTGATTCTGCGATCCCGCCCACGGTCTGGCTGAATCCGCCGTCGACATAGGTGATTTCTGCGGTGACACCGCCCGCAAGCTCTGAGAGCAGGAAGGCCGCGACGTTGCCAACGTCTTCGATGGTGACGTTGCGGCGCAGCGGCGCATGCGATTCGACGAAATCAAGGATCTTTGAAAAGCCCTTGATGCCGCTTGCTGCGAGCGTTTTGATCGGACCGGCTGAAATGCCGTTGACGCGAATGCCCCGCGGGCCGAGGCTTTCGGCCAGATACCGCACCGATGCTTCGAGGCTGGCTTTGGCCAGGCCCATGGTGTTGTAGTTGGGCACCATGCGTACAGCGCCGAGATAGCTCAGCGTAAGAAGCGCCGCGCGCCGGTTGGCCATGAGCGGTTGGGCTGCGCGCGCGAGCGCGATGAAGCTGTAGGCGGAGATGTCGTGTGCCACGCGAAAGGCCTCGCGACTCGCACCCTCGAGAAAGTCGCCTGCGATAGCCTCGCGCGGTGCAAACGCAATGGCATGCACCAGGCCGTCAAGCCCGTCCCATTGCTCGCCCAACGAAGAGAACAGATGCTCGATCTGCGCGTCGTCGGCCACATCACAGGGGAAGATCTTTGTTGACCCGAAGGCCGCTGCCATGTCGGCCACGCGATCACGGAACCGATCGGTCTGGTAGGTGAAGGCGAGCTCGGCGCCCTGCGCATGGCAGCTGCGGGCGATGCCGTAGGCGATGGACCGATTGGACAACAGACCGGTGATCAGGATGCGCTTGCCGGCAAGAAAACCCATAGTCGAGGTCTCCGCTAGAATCGAATGTTATTCATTGTCGCACGCGTCATGTTGAAGGTCGTTGTCGTCAGAGCCCTGCAAGCGATCTCTCGTCTCCGGCCCTGCCGGCGTCCGGGTGCGCGTGCGTTCGCCCGGGTGGCTGCAGCCGCGCTGGCGCTCTCTCACGCGCCGCTGCAGGCGGCGCATGGCATTGCCTGGGGCGAAGAGCTCAAATACCCCCCGGGGTTCTCGCATTTCGACTATGTGAACCCCGCCGCACCCAAGGGCGGCTCGATCAACCTCGACGGCTACGGCAGCTTTGACAAGCTGAATCCCTTCACGCTGAAGGGGATCGCGGCGGCCGGGATTGGCACGCTGATGTTCGAGACGCTTGCTGAACCCAGCAAGGACGAACCGTTTTCCATGTATGGGCTCCTTGCCGATGACATCCGTTTTGCCGAAGACGGCCTGTCCATCACTTTTCGACTCAACGCGGCGGCGCGGTTTTCCGATGGCTCTCCAGTCACAGCGGAGGATGTGCGCCACTCTTTCGTCACCCTCACCAGCCGGCAGGCTCATCCGCGTTATCGACAAAGTTTTGCTGACGTCGCGCGGGTGCGAGTGATCGACTCACGCACGATCCGCTTCGACTTCAAGCGCCGCAACCATGAGCTTCACATGATCATCGGCATCCAGATGCCGGTGTTCTCACGCAATTGGGGCAAGGGCAAGAATTTCACCGATCTGATTGAAGACGAGCCGATCGCAAGCGGGCCCTACCGGATCGAACGGATCGAATGGGGGCGGTCCATTGTGTTCAGGCGTAACCCCAACTACTGGGCCAACGACCTGAACGTCCGTCGCGGCATGTTCAATTTCGACCGCATTGTTTACAAATACTTCAAGGACGAAACCGCGCGGCTTGAAGGTTTCAAGGCTGGCGAGTTTGACTGGATTTACGAAAACTCAGCGCGTAATTGGGCGCGCGGTCATACCGGCCCGCGCTATGCGAGCGGAGAACTCGTCAAGCGCGAATTCACGCACTCGAACGCCGCCGGTATGCAGGGCTTTGCCCTGAACGCGCGACGGCCCCAGTTCTCGGATGCGCGGGTGCGTCGTGCCATCGCACTCGCGATGGATTTCGAGTGGATGAATCGCCAGGTGTTCTACGATCAGTATCGGCGCACGCCCAGCTATTTCACCAACACCGACATGGTGGCCACGGGTCAGCCTGATAAGGACGAGTTGAGCTATCTGGAGCCGCTCAGGAAGCAGCTTGCGCCCGAGGTGTTTGGCGAAGTGCCACTGCCGCCCACCACTGCTGCACCCTCCTCGCTCAGGGCGAACCTGCGACTTGCGCGCAGCCTTCTGAGCGATGCGGGCTGGCGGGTCGACGATGAGGGCGTTCTCCGAAACGCGGCCGGGCAGGCGTTCGGATTCGAATTCCTCACTTACTCCAAGGCCTTCGAGCGCGTGGCTGAATCCTGGGTGCGCAATCTCGCCAAGCTCGGTATCGAAGTGACCATGCGCACCACCGATCCGGCGCTTTATCGCAAGCGTATCGAGGAATACGACTTCGACGCCATCGTGCATGTGTTCAGCGCCAGTCAAACCCCCGGTAACGAGCTGGTGGAGAGCTACACCTCCGGAGCGGCTGCCGAGAAGGGTTCGCAAAACATGCCTGGCATTCGCGACCCGGCGATCGATGCGCTGGTATCACGCATCCTCGAAAGCCGCTCTCGTCCGGAACTCGCCGCTGGCGCACGGGCGCTCGACCGTGTACTTCGGCATGGGTACTACATGGTTCCGCATTTCCATGCGCCAGCAAACCGGGTGGCCTTCAGTAAGCGGCTCGGGCATCCGGACACCATCCCCAAGTACTACTGGTCGCCCAGCTGGATGTTGAAGACCTGGTGGGTTCAGCCTGATGCTGCGGGCGCGCGGTCGAGGTGAGCACATGATCGGCTACGTCATCAAGCGCCTGCTTCTCATGATCCCCACGCTGATTGGCATCCTGCTGGTGAGCTTTGCCATTATTCAGTTTGTGCCAGGCGGGCCAGTTGAACAGCTGGTGCAGGATCTGCGCGGCGCCTCGCTTGCCGGCGAGGTGTCCACGTCGTCGGCCGGGCTCTATCGGGGCGCGCAAGGCGTTGACTCTGAAAGGCTGAAAGAAATCCGCGAGCTATACGGCTTCGACAAACCCGCTACACAGCGTTTTTTCGAGATGCTCGAGCGCTACGCGCGATTCGATCTGGGTCACAGCTACTTCCACCACAAAAGCGTCTGGCAGCTCATGATCGAGAAGCTGCCTGTATCAATCAGTCTCGGCTTCTGGAGTTTCTTGCTGGTGTACGCGGTCTCCATCCCGCTTGGCATCGCCAAGGCCGTGCGTAATGGCTCGCGCTTCGATCTCTGGACCAGCACCGCGATTCTGGTGGGGTATGCCATTCCTGGCTTCGTTCTCGGGGTGGCGCTGCTGGTGTTCTTTGGTGGCGGCTCGTTCCTGCAGTGGTTCCCGCTTCGAGGACTGGTCTCTGACGACTGGTCGCAGCTCTCCACGGGCGCGAAGGTGCTGGATTATTTCTGGCACCTCGCCATGCCGCTCACCTGCCTGGTGGTGGGTAGTTTCGCGGTCACCACCATGCTGACCAAGAACACGTTTCTTGAGGAAGTTCGGCGCCAGTACGTGATGACCGCGCGGGCCAAGGGGTTGAGCGAGAGCCGGGTGTTTTACCGGCACGTGTTTCGAAATGCCCTCATCCCGTTGGTCACCGCTTTTCCGGCGGCCTTCATCGGTGCGTTCTTCACCGGTTCGCTTCTGATCGAAACCCTGTTTTCACTCGATGGGCTGGGGCTCCTTTCCTATGAGGCGGTGGTCAAGCGCGACTATCCTGTGGTGCTTGGCTCGCTCTATGTGTTTTCGCTTCTCGGGCTGATCACCAAACTGATCACCGACGTGCTCTACACCTGGGTCGATCCGCGGGTGAAGTTCGGAGCTGCTTCATGAGCCCGGGGCGCCGCGCATGGCTCAGGTTTCGCGCGAACCGGCGGGGCTATGTCAGCCTGTGGATTTTTTCTATCGCGTTCATCCTTTGTCTGGGCGCCGAGTTTCTGTCCAACGATGCGCCGATTCTGGTGCGCTACGAAGGCCAGTGGTATGTGCCGCAGTTCAAGGTGTATCCGGAAACCACCTTCGGGGGCGACTTCCGAACCAAAACCGATTACCTCGACCCTTTCATTCAGACCCGCCTGTCGGCGGGCGGCAATTGGGCGTGGTGGCCGCTCAATCAATACAGTTTCGACACGCTCAACTATTTCGCGCCCAGTCCCAATCCGGCGCCGCCCTCGGCTGCCAACTTTTTTGGCACGGATGATCGCGGTCGAGATGTGCTCGCCCGGCTGATTTATGGCTTTCGGGTGTCGGTTCTGTTTGGCCTGGCGCTCACTGCGATTGGCGTGTTGCTGGGGGTGGCAGCGGGCGCGGTGCAGGGGTATTTCGCGGGGCGGGTCGATCTGGCCGTTCAGCGCTTCATTGAAATCTGGAGTGCGGTGCCTGAGCTCTATCTGCTGCTGATCCTCGCTTCGCTGTTCCAGCCCAGCATCTGGATACTGCTGGTGATTCTTTCGCTCTTTGGCTGGATGGGGTTGTCCGATTATGTGCGCGCGGAGTTCCTTCGAAACCGTGCGCTTGAGTATGTAACGGCCGCCCGTGCGTTAGGCCTTTCCGATGGGCAGATCATCTGGCGCCATGTGTTACCGAATTCACTTACGCCGGTGATCGCGTTTCTTCCGTTTCGCATGAGCGCGGCTATCGTGGCCCTCACCAGTCTGGATTTTCTCGGGCTAGGTGTGCCGTCTTCCACGCCCAGTCTGGGCGAGCTGCTCGCTCAGGGAAAAACCAATCTCGACGCCTGGTGGATTTCCCTGGGCACCTTCGGGGTGCTGGTGTTCACGCTGATGCTGCTGATCTTCATTGGCGAGGCGCTCCGCGATGCGCTGGACACGAGGAAGGGCTGACATGGACCCGATACCGGCGTCCGGAGTTCCCTTGCATGCGCCCGCTGGCCCCGCCGCGAAAGCGCCGCTGCTGAGCGTCGAATCGCTGTCGATTCGCTTTGCCACCGCGAGCGGCTCGGTGCAGGTGGTGCATGAAGCCTCGTTTTCAATCAGACACGGGGAACGACTCGCGCTGGTCGGCGAGTCCGGCTCAGGCAAGACCATCACCGCGCTGTCGGTATTGCGGCTCAACCCCGATGCGCACTACACCGGGCGCATCATGTTCGATGGCCGCGACCTGCTCGCCGCCGATCTGTCCGATGTTCGCCGGATCAGGGGGCGAGACATCGCAGTGGTTTTTCAGGAGCCCATGAGCGCGCTCAACCCGCTGTTTACAGCGGGCGATCAGATCGCCGAATTGCTCGAGCGTCATGAGGGGTTGAGCCGAGGTCAGGCCCTGAGCGAGGCGCAGGCCCTCCTCGCGCGAACACAAATCAGCGACCCCGCCCGCTGCGCGGCGGCGTATCCGCATGAGCTTTCGGGCGGGCAGCGACAACGGGTCCTGATCGCGATGGCGCTTGCCTGTCGGCCGCGGCTCCTGATTGCTGATGAACCCACCACCGCGCTTGATGTCACCATCCAGCGCCAGATCATTGCCCTGCTCGATTCGCTGCAACAGGAGTTCGGCATGTCGGTGCTACTGATCACGCACGACCTGCCGCTGGTTCGACAATTTGCCGACCGTATTGCGGTGATGCAGGGCGGTCGCATGGTCGAGTTTGGCCATACCACCGAGGTGTTCGCGCAGCCTGCTCACGCCTACACGCGACGCCTGATTGATAGCCGGCCGCGCCGCCTGGTTGACCCCGCGCCTGCGGATGCGCCTGTGGTGCTGGAAGCCAAGGGGCTCGAGTGCAGTTTTTCCATTCGCCGGGGCTGGTTTGGTCGGGACCGGCTGGTGGCGGTGCAGCCGCTCGATCTGCAGTTGCGTGAGGGCGAGACCCTTGGAATTGTTGGTGAGTCTGGTTCGGGCAAGACCACGCTAGGTATGAGCCTCCTTCGCCTTTCTCAGGCCCAGATCTCGGGTCGGATCGATTTTCGCGGGCACCACCTGAACTCGCTCAATCGCCGTGGCCTGCGCCCCCTGCGGCGGGCCATGCAGGTGGTATTCCAGGACCCCTATAACGCGTTGTCTCCGCGATTAACGGTGGGCGCGATCATTGGCGAGGGCCTGTCGCTGCACCATCCCGAGATGTCTGCAGCCGATCGCGAACGCACCATTGGCGAGATCCTTCACGAGGTGGGCCTGTCGGCCGATATGGTCGAGCGCTACCCACACGAGTTCTCAGGCGGGCAGCGGCAGCGAATCGCCATCGCCAGGGCGGCTGTGCTCAATCCTGCGCTCATGCTGCTCGATGAACCCACCTCGGCACTCGATGTATCGGTGCAGCAGCAGGTACTCGAGCTCCTGGTGACGCTCCAGAAACGCTATCGGATGAGCTATCTGTTCATCACCCATGATCTGGCGGTGATTCGTGCGCTCGCACACCGCGTGATCGTGATGCGCGCCGGACAGGTGGTGGAGGCGGGCGATCTGGAAACGGTTTTTGGTGCGCCGCGCCACGATTACACGCGCGAGCTTCTTGCGGCTGCCTGGTCGCACTGAGGCTGCGGCGCGAAAGTCGCCGCGCGCCACCGAGGTTCAAATACTGCGATCGACCGGTCTGGCCGAGGTGGCTGGCGTGGGTGGAGAGATCGTTGTCGACGCGCGGCGCGGTTCGGCCGAATCAGCGCCAGCCTGCGTGGCGGGATTGACGGCCGCGGCGGCCGGGTTGGCAGGTGTTGCGGCGGCTGCGGCGGCGGGTTTGGCGGCGGCTGTGCCCTGTGGTGGTTTGTCGGGAGCAGGTTTCGTCGAAGAAGTGCCCGCTCCGGATTTCTCAGGCGCTGTTTTGGCTGCAGCCTGCTGCGCTGGGGCGGGCTTGGCCGGTGGGGCCGACGCAGCGGGCTGAGCTGGTCGCGTCGAGGCGGGTGTCGCCTGCGACGTCGGGGCTGGACTGCCCGTTGACTGGGTCGCAGCGGCGGGCTTGGGCGTTGCCTGGGTCGCTACAGCAGGCTTGGGCGTTGTCTGCGCTGCCGGAGCTTGGCTAGCAGGTGTTTGCGCGGTGATGCTGGGCTTGGCCGATACGGTAGCTGCGGGAGACGGCGTGGCCGGCGCGGGCATCGCGGAGACCGTCTGCCGACCGTTTTCGGTGATCACCAAAGTCTGCGCGGCGCCCGGGCGGATCACCAGCCGGGCGCCTTGCGCCGGTTCACCCTGGACGCTGGGGTTAAGTCTTCGCAGGTTTGCCTCGGCAATCTTGTGACGACGAGCGATGGAGGCAAACGTGTCGCCGCGCGCCACTGCGTGATAAACCGGGCGCTGCTCCGCGATTTCAACAATTCGCGGACCCTGGAAATCCTCGATCGTGCGCTCGTCGCCAGCAGACTGCCCCGGAATGAGGAGGCGCGTGCCCGCGATCGGACGCGTAGCCGGGCGGACACCGTTGGCGCGCCGCAAGTCGGCCGCACTCAATCCCGCCCGCGTGGCGACCAGCTCAAGAGTCTCACCCGCCTTGAGCGTGTAGGGCTGCCAGGTTACGAAGGGCTTACCTGACGCGACATGGCGCTCGATCCCTTCGAGGAAAGCATCCAGCCGCTCGGCCGGCAGCTTGATTTCACTGTTGCGGCTGGCCGCGATCACCGGACGGTTATGGGCGGGGTTGAGTTCAAGGAACTCATCAACGGTCATGCCGGCGAATTCAGCTGCCAGTTTCAGATCAACCGGTCGGGTCTTTTCGATGGTGACGAAGTAGGGGCGGTTGGGCAGACGCGGCAGCGCGAGTCCCAGTTCGTCGGCGCGCAGCAGGATGTTCTTGAGAGCAATCAGCTTGGGAACGTAGTAACGCGTCTCGTTGGGCATGTTGAGCGAGAGGTAATCAGCCGGCTTGTTGCGCGACTTGTTGAGCTTGATTGCTCGCGCAACCGCCCCCTCTCCCCAGTTGTAGGACGCGAGGGCAAGGAACCAGTCGTTACCCTGCATCTCATAGATCTTCTGCAGATACTCAAGCGCTGCCTGAGTGGACTTGACCACATCTCGCCGGTTGTCCACCCACCAGTCCTGCTGCAGGTTATAAGCCCGACCCGTGGATGGAATGAATTGCCAAAGACCCGAGGCTTGCGCAGTGGACAGTGCCGTGGGGTTCATTGCGCTTTCAACAAACGGCAGCAGCGCCAGTTCGGCGGGCATCCCGCGCTTTTCTATTTCCTCGATGATGTGAAACAGATACGGCCCGCCGCGAACCATCATGCGCTGCAGATAATCGGGCTTGCCGAGATAGAAGCGCTCCATGCGCTCCACCAGCGGGGTGTCCAACGGCGGCATGGTGAAGCCGGCGCGAATTCGGTCCCAGATGTTGTCGAACCGCCGCCCGGGAAGGCCGGGGTCGGCGCCGCGGATGGCGTCGTCCTCGTCGATCACCAGTTCGAGCCGCGCGATCGCTTCAGCCCGCTGGCGCTCGCGCAGACTGATGTGTCGGCCGGGTTCGGGCGCAGGTCCGGGGAGGGCGAAGGCCTCGGCGATCGGTGCGGGACCGAGGGGCGGGAGGGGCTCGGGTGCCGGGTTCAATGCCGCGCATCCGCTCAGCACGCCAATGAAACCGGCAAAGCCGACCGCACGCGCGAGCCGATGGGTGAGCGTGCGCGGCGCTGAACCCGCCCCCAGGTTGGGGATACCGATGACTCGGTTGGCAAAACCCTCTTGCTCGGCTCGCTGCAACAAAAGCTCCAGTCGGGTGTTGAATCTAAACGCGGCGTGCTGCCGGAGGCCATGCCAAATTGTTGTTTTTTGGCAAAACGCAGCCGGTCGGCTAAACCTCCGGAATTTAGGAGAACTGACCGTAACGGTCAAGTCGGGGGGCGGGCAGGGCCCGGCCAAGCCTTATTTCAGCGAAAGTCGTTTTTCCACTGGCGCAGCGCTGCAAACGTTTCAATCCGGTCGGCGGGCATGGCGGACAGGTGATGGGCCGCCTGACGCATGACGGAGGGCTGGTCGGCGCGCAGAAAAGGATTGGTGGCGCGCTCGATTCCGATCGTGGTCGGCACCGTTGACAGTCCGCGCGCACGCATCTCGGTCGCCTCGGCAAGGCGGTCGGAAACGGCGCTCGAATCGGGCTCGGCGGCCGCTGCAAAGCGCAGATTCGACAGCGTGTACTCGTGCGCGCAGTAAACCAGGGTGTCGGGCGCTAAGGCCGCCAGGCGATCGAGTGACGCCACCATCTGCGGCGGTGTGCCCTCGAACATCCGGCCGCAGCCGGCCGCAAATAGCGTATCGCCGCAGAAGAGAAGCGGTCGCGGATCTGCGCCCAACGAGGGGAGCACATAGGCGATGTGATCCAGGGTGTGACCGGGTACGGTCAGCACGCGCGCGAGGTGCCCGCCCAGCCCTGTGTCGACACTGTCGTGGTCCTGCACGGGTTCGGTCACCGTTGGAATCTTGACCGTGTCGGGGCCCACCACCCGCGCGCCGGTGCGCGCGACCAACTCTGCGACGCCCCCCGCGTGATCGGCGTGATGATGTGTCAGTAGAATGCAGACAAGGTGCAGCGAGCGTTCTTCGAGCGCTTGCAGCACGGGCCCGGCATCGCCCGGATCCACCACCGCCGCGTGGTTGGAGTCCGGCGACTGCAGCAGCCAGAGGTAGTTGTCGCTGAACGCGGGAATCTGATGCACGAGCGGGTGTGCCGGTGCCGCATATCGCCAGGATGTCATTGAAGTGACCGATCGTCGTCGAGAGGATCCGGACATTACAGGAACCGGCCCGCCCCGTGTGCCCGATCCGTTGGGTGCAAACGGTACCGAGGCCGGCTCGGCGTCTGCCTGGGCGTCATGGCTCCAGTCTCCGCCCGGGCGCTATCTGCTCGCTTGGGAGCAGGCTGCGCTTGACGAAGCGGTAGTTGATGTCTTTGGCTACCACGCCTTGCAGTGCGGAACTCCCGGCCACGATTTTCTGCGCAGCAACAGGATGCCGCACCGCATCGTGGCTTCCACTGGCGCGGAGCCCGAACCGGGGGCTGGTCACGGGCATACGATGCTGACCATCGATCAGTTCGAAGAGTTGCCGTTTGCGACCCAGTCCCTGGATCTGGTGGTGCTGCCCCATGTTCTGGAGATGACGGCCGATCCCCATCAGGTGCTCCGTGAAGTCGACCGGGTGCTGCGACCCGAGGGGCGGATGATCGTGACCGGCTTCAATCCGGTGAGTCTCTGGGGCCTGCGCGAGAGTGTGGGTGTCCCGCTTGGCTACGGCTTTCTTCCACCGCAGTCAAAGCTGATCTCGCTCCTCAGGCTGCGCGATTGGCTCCGTCTGCTGAGTTACTCCCCGTCCGACTCCCTGCATGGCTGTTTTCGACCGGCCTGCCTGAGCGAGCGCTGGCTTGAGCGTTTTGCCTTTATCGAGCGGGCGGGTGATCGCTGGTGGCCGATTCTGGGGGCGGTCTACCTTCAGTCGGCGATCAAGCGGCTGCCTGGCATGACGCTTCAGGGGCCGGTCTGGCGCAAGCGCTTCAGCGGGCGGGCGTCGGCGCCGGTGGCCACTCATCGCGGTACATATAATCGCGAGTCATCGGAAGCGGGCTCTGCAGACCGCGTGGTCCCGCCGCCGGTTTGAACGCAAGCAACTGATACAAATTGATCCAGCCGTGCGCGAATGCGTGCGCGCAGCCCGCGAGGTACACGCGCCAGATCCGGGCGATGCGCTCGCCGGCGAGGGCGGTCAGGGCGGCCTGCTCGCGCTCGAATGCGGCCGACCAGGCGGCGAGCGTGAGGGCGTAGTGGCGGCGCAGCGACTCGGCATCGGCCAGTTCCAGCCCGGCCTCCGATAACTCTCGAATGGCGAGCGAGACGTGGGGCAGTTCGCCGTTCGGAAAAACGTAGCGGTCGATGAATTCCCCGGCGCCCAGACCCACCCATCGGCTGTCGACGGAGGCCGAGGTGATGCCGTGATTCATCACGATTCCACCAGGTTTGAGTAGCGCATGAATCTGGCGAAAGTAGGCGCCAAGATTGGCGAGCCCGACGTGCTCGAACATGCCGATCGATGCGATGCGGTCAAAACCTTCGTCGGCCGGCACATCGCGGTAATCCTGCAGGCGGATCTCGATTCGATCACCGAGCCCTGCCTGCTCGACGCGTTCACGGGCGAGTTCGAACTGGTTGCGTGACAGCGTGATGCCGACCGCACGCACCCCATAGCATTCGGCGGCCCGCAGGACCAGGGCACCCCAGCCGCAGCCGATATCCAGCAGTCGCTGCCCGGGTGCGAGCCGCAGCTTGCGACAGACGTGGTCGAGTTTCTGCACTTGCGCCGTTGCGAGGTCTTCGTTGCCATTCCGGTAGTAGGCGCAGGAGTACACCATTCGGGGATCAAGAAAGCGCTGATAGAACGCGTTTGAAACATCGTAGTGATGAGCGATTGAAGATTGGTCGCGCTGCCGCGTGTGGCGTGACAACCAGCGTGGGAGGCGGCCAGCCTGCGCGCGTCCGGGGTGTGCGGCCGCCAGTCTTGAGGCGATCGCGATGGCGTCGGTCACGGGACCATCGACATCGATCAGGCCCTCAACATAGGCCTCACCCAGTGCATGCAGACTTGGCCGGATCAGGTGCCACGCGGCAGCGGGGCTGCGCAGATGCAGTGTGATCGTCGGTGGGTCATGCGCCTGTGGCGAGCGTGCGGACGGGTCTGACATCAAGACCTCGTCGCCCTGCCACAGGCGTACTTTGAGCGGCAACGGGGTGGTGCCGCGCAACCGGTCAAGTTCGCGAATCATTCGGCGGTCAAGTCCCAGCATGCGATCGGCTCCCAGTGCGCAGACATCAGCCTGTTGTCCCGAAAAACCAAGTCTGAGTGGCCGTGGCGCGGGTAGAATCCGTCACTCTCGGCCGGACCGGTGTCTGGCTGCGTCATTCTGCTCGCGCCCGTTCACCTCGCGCCTTCACCTGAGTCAATGACTGCACCGATTGAGATCTATACCGACGGCGCCTGCAAGGGCAATCCGGGTCCAGGGGGCTGGGGCGCGCTCCTTCGCTGGCAGGGCCACGAGCGCGAATTGTTCGGCGGCGACCCCGCCACCACCAATAACCGGATGGAACTGACCGCGGTGATTCGAGCGCTGGAGGCGCTCACCCGCGATAGCCTGGTCGTCGTGCACACCGACTCTCAATATGTTCAGAAGGGCATCAGCGAGTGGCTGCCAGGTTGGAAGGCGCGCGGTTGGATGACCAGTGACCGTAAGCCGGTTCGCAATGTCGATTTGTGGCGCGAACTCGACGCCCTCGCGCGACGACATCAGATTGAATGGCGCTGGGTGCGCGGCCATTCGGGACATCCTGAAAATGAACGCGCTGACGCGCTGGCCAACCGCGGCGTGGCCGAGGTGGCCCGGCACCAGCGGGCGTGACAGGCGAGGGTTCGGCCATCGCAAGGTATCGCGGCGGGTTCGCGGCGCGGCGGGCCAATTCGTCGGGGTATCCCTCGGGCCGCGTGATCGCCGGGTCTTGTGCTAGATTCGAAGGATAAAAATCCTTCCGATGAAACGATACATAATCTACTCGGTGGTCATCACCGGGCTGGCTGGCCTGGGTGGCTGGGCCTATTACACCCAGCACGCGCCCGCTCGCCCGGCACTCGAGATCGGTGCGACGTCGTCAGCAGCGGCGAAAGCGCCTGCTTCGGTGCAGGGCGCCGGTACGGCACCCGCGGGTAGCGGAACAGCGCCTGCGGCGGGTGGTTCGCGTCCGGCGGGCGGGGCGGGCGGCGGTGGCCGCGGGCCGGTGGGCGTCGAGGCCGAGCGGGCGCAGCCGATGGCGATCACCGAGGAAGTGTTTGCCGTCGGCAACCTGCGCGCGAATGAATCGGTCACGATCCGGCCGGAAATCGCCGGCCGGGTGGTGCGCATTGGCTTTACCGAAGGCGCGCTGGTGCGCAAGGGCGATCTCCTGGTTGAACTCGACCGGTCGGTGCTGCTTGCTCAGGTCGAACAGGCGCGCGCTGAGCTCGAGCTTTCCAAAGCCAACTACGATCGAACTGCCGATCTGGCCGAGCGCAAGTTCGTGAGCGCAAGCGCCAAGGATCAGGCGGCCGCCAATCTCAGCGTCCAGCAGGCCAAGCTGAGACTCGCCGAGGCGCAACTCGCTAAAACCCAAATATTTGCGCCGTTCAATGGGGTGGTGGGGCTGCGCAATTTCAGTGTCGGTGACTATGTCCGCGAGGCAGCTGATCTGGTCGTGCTGGAAGATGTCTCGCGAATGAAGGTTGACCTGCGTCTGCCGGAGAGGTTCCTGGGCGAGCTCAAGCCTGGCCTGGCGGTTGAGATGCGTGTCGATGCTTATCCCCAGCGTGTATTTCGCGCCGCGCTCTCGGCGCTGGACGTACAGGTCTCGCCTGATGGTCGGGCGCTGATCGCGCGTGGCATGCTCGCCAACCAGGAATTCCTGCTTCGCAGCGGCATGTTTGCTCGTGCACGAATTGTGTTGAAGGAGCGCAGCTCCGCGGTCATGGTGCCGGAAGAAGCGGTCTATCCAATGGGCGCCGACACCTATGTCTACAAGATCATCGAGGGCAAGGCCATGCGGGCCAAAGTGGTCACCGGCGTGCGTCGTGATGGCAAGGTGGAAATCACTGAAGGCGTGGTCGCGGGGGATCTGGTGGTCACAGCCGGGCAAATCAAGCTGACCCGCGATGGCACCGAGGTGCGGGTGCAGAGCGCAGGGGGTGGTGCGCGCGCAGGTGGTGCGGCAGGTGCGGCAGGTGCGGCAGGTGCGGCAGGCGGCGGTGCTGCGTCCGACGGTGGCAGCCAGGGCGGCGCCCCCAAAGGCCCCGCGCCTCGCCCGGCAGGCTGATTCGGGGGGGCCATGAGAATTTCCGAGATCTGCATCCGCCGGCCTGTGTTCGCCACGGTGCTGTCGCTCATCCTGATGCTTCTGGGTCTGGTGAGCTTTGACCGTCTATCGGTGCGCGAATATCCGAGAATCGATGAACCGGTTGTCACCGTCACCACGGTTTATCGTGGTGCCTCAAGCGAGATCGTTGAATCCGCGGTCACCAAACCCCTTGAAGATTCGATCGCCGGCATTGACGGTATCGAAGTCATCACCTCGATCTCCCGCGCCGAGCGCAGTCAGATCACCGTGCGGTTCCGGCTGGATCGCGAACCCGATGGTGCGGCCGCTGACGTTCGCGACCGTACCTCGCGGGTTCGTCAGAAACTGCCGCAGGGCGTTGATGAGCCGGTGATCGCCAAGGTCGAAGCCGACGCCAATCCCATCATCCAGGTGGTGCTTTCGAGCCCGGGCCGCTCGCAGATGGAAGTGTCGGACGTGGCAAATCGCATCCTCAAGCCCAGGCTCCAGACGCTGCCCGGGGCAGCCGATGTGCGCATCTGGGGCGAGCGACAGTTTTCGATGCGTATCTGGCTCGATCGCGAGCGCCTGGCCGGCTATCGCCTCACCGTACAGGATGTTGAAGAAGCGCTGCGCCGGCAGAACGTGGATGTACCGTCCGGGCGTATTGAAAGCCGAGAGCGCGAATTCACCGTCATGTCCCAGACTGATCTGCGGCGGGCCGACGAATTCGATGACATCGTGATCCGGACAGTCAACGGTTATCCCGTTCGCTTTCGCGATATCGGGCGCTCTGAAATCGCGCCGCTCGACGAACGGATCAACGTCCGGTTCAACGGTAACCCTGCAGTATCAGTCGGACTGATCAAGCAGGCCACCGCCAATCCGCTGGTGCTCGCCAAGGCGCTCCGCGCCGAGTTGCCGCGGCTGCAGGAAGAACTGCCCCCTGGCTTCCAACTCAATATCGGCTACGACTCCACACTGTTCATCGATCGCTCGATCGAAGCGGTCTACAAGACCATCGCCGAGGCGGCCGCTCTGGTGGCGCTCGTCATCTTCTTTTTCCTGCGCACGGTGCGCGCCTCCATCATTCCGCTGGTCACCATCCCGGTCTGTCTGCTTGGTGCGTTTGCGGTGATGTATGCGGCCGGTTTCTCGATCAACACGCTCACACTTCTGTCACTGGTTCTTGCCATCGGTCTGGTGGTGGATGACGCGATCGTGGTGCTCGAAAACATCTATCGCCATATCGAGGAAGGCATGGCGCCGCTCGCAGCCGCTTTCCAGGGCATCCGCGAGGTGGGCTTTGCTGTGGTGGCCATGACGCTGACGCTTGCTGCGGTTTATGCGCCGATGGCATTCGTTACCGGTCGCACGGGTCGCCTGTTCATCGAGTTCGCGCTCACACTGGCGGGCACGGTACTGGTGTCGGG
Organism: Burkholderiaceae bacterium; assembly: GCA_023253905.1. The sequence continues at coordinate 10,354 of JALREG010000325.1, read as the reverse complement.
GTTCGTTGCGCTTACGCTCTCTCCCATGATGTGCGCGAAGCTGCTCCGCCATGAGCCGAATCCTGGCTGGTTCAGCCGCACGGTCGAGCGGGGCCTGAACGGCATGACTGCAGGCTACGGCTGGCTGCTGACCCGGCTCCTCGGGCTGAGCGCGCTCTGGCGCTGGGTGCTTACCATTGCGCTTTTTGCAGCAGTGGGCGTGGCGGTCGAGGAACTCTGGCGGACCGGCAAGAAGGAACTCTCGCCGATTGAAGACCGCGGCATGATTTTCACGATTTACACGGGTCCGGAAGGCGCGTCGATTCCTTACACGCAACGCTATGGACAGGCCATCGAGGCGCTGGGCCGTCCGCTTCTGCCTGAGGCGGATCGAATATTCGTCGTGGCCGGAAATCCCACCTCGACCCAGGGTTCGGTGGTGTTCCGGATGGTTGACTGGGCGGAGCGCGATCGCAAGGTGCAGGACATGATCCGGGTGCTGCAACCGCGGCTGCAATCCATTCCCGGCGTGCAGGCGTTTGCGGTGGCGCCAGCGTCGCTGGGGCAAAGCCCGCGCGAGCGTCCGATCAATTTCGTCATCCTCAGCTCTGATACCTACGAGAACATTCAGGCGACGCTGCAACCGCTCATGGCCGAGTTGCAGCGTTACCCGGGTGTCACTGGCGTTGACTCCGATCTGCGGCTGAATAAACCCGAGATCAAGGTCACGATCGATCGTGACCGCGCAGCCGATGTTGGCGTGCAGGTCGAGGCCATCGGCCGCACCCTGGAAACCTTTCTGGGCGGCCGCCAGGTCACTCGTTTCAAACGCGGCGGTGATCAGTACGATGTGATCGTGCAACTTGAGGCGGGCAACCGAAACAATCCTCAGGATATTTCGAACATGTTCATGCGCGGCCGCAACGATGCGATGGTGCCGCTCTCCAGCCTGGTCTCCATCACCGAAACCGTGACAGCGCGCGAGCTTAACCATTTCGGGCAGCGGCGCGCGGTCACCATCACGGCGAGCCTGACGCCCGGCACGTCGCTGGGGGAAGCGCTCGAAGTGTTCGAGCAGGCGGCACGTCGGCATCTGAAGCCCGGCTATGCGGTTGACTACAACGGCCAGACACGGGAGTTCAAGCAATCTTCGTCCACGCTGTTCGTCACCTTCCTGCTGGCGCTTGCTTTCATCTTTCTCGTGCTGGCTGCGCAGTTCGAGAGCTTTGTCGATCCGCTCATCATCATTCTCACGGTCCCGCTTTCCATGGCTGGTGCGCTGTGGTTGCTGAAGGAAGGCGGGGGCACCATCAATGTTTACAGCCAGATTGGCCTGATCACGCTGGTGGGGCTCATCACCAAGCATGGCATTCTGATCGTTGAATTTGCCAACCAGTTGCGGGATTCGGGTGGCGAACTCATTGAGTCCACGATTGAGGCCGCCGCGCGTCGGCTGCGCCCCATCCTCATGACCACGGGTGCCATGGTGCTGGGCGCAGTGCCGCTCGCCTATGCCTCGGGCGCCGGTTCCGAAAGCCGCATGCAGATTGGTCTGGTGATCGTGGGCGGCATGACATTCGGAACGGTGCTGACGCTGTTTGTTTTGCCGGTGGTGTATTCGCTTCTTGCGCGCCGCCGCACCGCGATCACCGAGCCGCATCCGGTCGAAGACGTCCATGCGGCGCCTGTCGCGGGCGCACCGGTGGTCGCTGCCACGGTGACCGCGTCCAGTCGCGGTCCAGCCTCGGCCCACTGAGCGCACGGAGGCTCGATCAGTGACTATCCGTCGGGTCATCCTCGACACCGAAACCACCGGCCTCAGCGCCGAAGATGGCCATCGCGTCATCGAAATCGGGTGTGTTGAACTCATCGATCGCCGGCCGAGCGGACGCACGCTGCACCTGTATCTCAACCCTGAGCGCGACATCGATGCCGGTGCGCTGGCGGTCCACGGATTGAGCAGGGAGCGGCTGCGCGACGAGCCGGTGTTTGCTCAGATCGCGGAGCGTCTGGTTGATTTTGTCGCCGGTGCCGAGGTGCTGATCCACAACGCGCCGTTTGATATCGGTTTTCTCGATGCGGAGCTCAACCGTTTGGGCATGCGTAGGTTCAGGGAATGGACCGCCTCGGTGGTCGACACGCTTGCGTTGGCCAGGCAGATGCATCCGGGGCGGCGTAACTCGCTGGATGCGTTGTGCGAGCGCTATGGCATCGCAAATTCGCATCGGACGCTTCACGGCGCGCTGCTGGATGCGCAGCTGCTGGCCGATGTTTATCTGGCGATGACGCGTGGGCAGGACAGCCTGGAAATCGCACAGGTTTCGTCACCAGCGGAGCGCGGAGTTCATGATTCGGCCACTGACGACTGGCCCCCTGCCTCGCTTCGGGTGCTCGTGGCGACCGAAGAAGAACTCGCCGAACACGACGAAATTCTGGCTGCCATTGCTCGGGAGTCAAAGAAACCTGCGCTATGGACCGGGTTGGCGCAAGCGGGTGCCACCACGCAGGTAGCCTGATTCGACTAGAATTCGGCGAATGAAAGAACACCGTACTGCGCGTGGTCGCGACCGCAAAGCGCATCTGTCTCCCGACGCCGAACGTCTGGTTGCCGCCGCGCTGGGGCTCGCCAACGCGGGCAGCCGGATCGAGGACCGTTTCTGGGAAGCGCAATTGACCGTCCGGATCGAGCGTCTGCTCGATGGCGGGCATTCGCAGCCGCTTCATGAGGCCCTCGATCGTCTGCATCAGGCCGACAGTGAGGCCTATGGCGCGCTGATCGAGACAATCGAGGAATGTGCCGAGTCCGTGTCATTTGAGCATCAGGGACATCGCTGGGAGGCGCTGCTGGTGGCTGCGCCCCTCATCGCCTGGACGCGTTTCAGGATTCCCTCGGGGCCTATTTCCACCGAGCTGGTTCAGACGCTTTCCTCTCATTGGCAGGCGCACACGCTTGCACGCGAGGCGCGGCTGCGGTTGGTGCCCATGCTCTACAGCGTCGATCAGTTGCCGCGCGAGCATGTCGAGCTGCGCCGGCTTACGCGCCGGCTGGCAGCGTCGCTGGTCAATGGCGCCACGCCGCGCCTTGATCTCAAGTCGTTGCCAGAAACCGCGGAAATGCTCGCTGACACGCGGTTTGTTCTGGGGGTGGTTGCTGCCCCGGCTGGGCAGCCGCTGTTTCGTTGGCAGGAAATCGATGCGGGTGATCACGCGAGTCGCGTTCAGTGTCTTGAGCAATGGGTGGCGCAGGCTCGCCCCAGCCTCGAGCCCATGCTGCCCGGCTGCGGGTTCGAGTGCCTGCTGCCTGATGCCTACCATCTGAACATGCGCGAATCCGACCGCCGGATTCGGCCATACTCCATTCAGGCGGCGGTGCACTACCTCACGCATGCGCTCGATCTGGAACCGGCCGCGCTGAAAGCTTCCATCGCGGCATACGGAAAAGACCGGGTGGACGAATACCGCATTGGTCTATCCACGGGCAGTGATGACGAGGTCGCCTACGGCATCGTGTGGCCGCTGCTGGGCCCTGAAGCGGAAACCGACGAGCCGTCGCCGCTCGAGCATATTCGCGAGCTGCTTCGTAGCCTGGGCGTGGGAGACATTCGCAACTGGCCTGAGTTGCAGGAGCCCGACTTCTGTGAAGACTGCGGCGTTCCGCTTTACCCCAACTGCAAGAGTGAAGCGGTACACGCCGAGATGCCGGCCGATATCGAACCCGAAGCCAGCCAGTTTCACTGATCCACTGACGTCTCGCTCTGTTCAGCGAGCGGGTGGCTTGAGCGCTGCACGCGCCTGCGCGAGACGCTGCTCGAGATAAGCGCCAAAAAAATCGGGTGAGCCGTAGCCGACCAGGCGTTCGGCCACTTCTCCGCCAGGACCTAAAAACAACACAGTTGGCGCCAGTCGTACCTGATGCAGCCGGCCGAGTTCGCGCGGGTTGTCGGCGCTGAGAGATCGCGTGGGCCCTGTATCGGTTGCGCGTGCAGGCGCGAACGGGCGCAGGTCGGTCAGATCGATTTCAATGGCGAATACGCCCAGACGCTCCTGGGTTGCCGTGAGAGCGGCGAAGTGCTCGCGCCGAAGTGCATCGCACCATGGGCACCCCCGAAGCGAGAACATCACGACCAGCGGTCGACCTGCGGCGAATGAGGCCTGCGCGATAGCCGGCAAGGCATCGCGCTCGGGCGAGGCAGGCTTTGGGCCGTGCCCGGCATCGGGTCCACTGGAGCCTGCCGGTTCGCGCAGGCGGGTAGCCCCCCGGTTCGGAGGCGTGAAAGCTGGGTCTGGGCGATCCGCTTGGCGAGGCATCTCCGCGGACGACCTGGGTGGTGATGGGGTTGGCGCCTCGACGGTAGCGGCTGCGAGTCTTGCCGAAGCTGTCATCGCCGCCAGGCCGAGCAGGGCGGGAACCAGCAAGGCGCCCCCGCTGCGGAGCGTGGAAAAAGAGGGAAAGACGGTGACCGGCATCGGGGGCGAACACATGCAGAGAGGTTGATGTCGCCCCCGGCTGGGGTCGATTCCCGTCAAAGCATAGCGCGAGATCTGTTTGACAATATTTGTGTTGAAGCATATTCTTAATTGGAATTAACTCATAACTTAAAGAAATCAATGGAGACTTCGGCGGCGTCTGCTACGTCCGATCTCGACAGCGTGTTCGAGTCGGCGTCGTGCTACTTCGCGTTGTTGGCCGAACCCATGCGTCTGAAGATCCTCCATGCGATTTGCGATCGCGAGCGCACGGTGGGTGACATCGTCGCCGCCACCGGGGCCACGCAAACCACGGTTTCGCGCCATCTTGGTGCCATGCATCGGGCGGGCGCCCTCAGCCGCCGCCGAGATCGCAACTTCACCTGGTACGGCGTGGCGGACGCCACGCTTACCGAGTTATGCCGGACGGTCTGTGTTCATGTCGCTGCGCGCGAACTGTTTACGTCGCCCGCTGAGCGCCCCGAGGCTGCTGGTGCCGTTGCTGTAGCGAGTACTCGCTCATCAGGAAGGACTCCGCAATGAATTCCGATCTCAGGATTGCCGGTCGAATCACGCCGGCCCCGGAAGCGCCGAAGCCCCCGTCGCGGCGCCGCTTCATTACCAGCGCGCTTGCTGCTGGTGCAGGCAGCGTGGCCGCCGGGCGCGCAGCCGCCCAGCAACGTGGCCCAGTTGAAGCCTCAGGCATCGACGGCCCGGGCGAGTCGGCCATCGTGAAACTGCCTGAGCACACCCGCGGATTGGGTCAGCCTGTTGCCGCGCGCGGCTACGGCCTGCCCTCCAAATGGGAAAAGGGGTTGCAACGGCGTGAAAGCCCAGGCCTCACCCGGGTATCGGCCGCGTCGGTGAGCTTCACGCCGCTTCAGGGCCTGTTCGGGATCATCACGCCCAACGGTCTGCACTTCGAGCGCCATCACCAGGGGTGGTGGGATGTCGACCCCAGCCAGCATCGGCTCATGGTGAACGGCCTGGTGCGCGAAGCGAAGGTCTTCACCATGGATGATCTGATGCGGCTGCCTGCCGTCTCGCGCATCCATTTCATTGAGTGCGGTGCCAACACAGGCATGGAATGGGCCAATGTGGCGGTCCCCACCGTTCAGTACTCCCACGGCATGTTGTCCTGCAGTGAGTACACCGGCGTTCTGCTGTCCACGCTCCTGGAGATGTGCGGGGTCGACCTGAAGCACGGCAAATACGTGCTCGCGGAAGGGGCTGATGGATCGTCAATGACCCGTACCATTCCGATGGAGCGCGCCCTCGATGATGTGATGGTGGCCTGGGCGATGAATGGTGAAATGCTTCGACCCGAAAACGGCTATCCGTTGCGCCTGGTGGTTCCGGGTGTGCAGGGTGTGTCCTGGGTGAAATATCTGCGCCGTATCGAGGTGGGCGATACGCCCTGGCATACCAAGGACGAGGTCCTGCACTACGTCGATCTCATGCCGGACGGCACCCATCGCCAATTCACTTCCATCCAGGAAGTGAAGTCGGTGATCACCACGCCCTCGGGTGGTCAGGTGCTGCTCGACAAGGGCTACTACAACGTCACGGGGCTCGCGTGGTCCGGTCGTGGCCGCATTCGGCGGGTTGATGTCTCGGTGGACGGTGGCCGCAACTGGCGCGAAGCACGGCTGGAAAGCCCGGTGCTGCCCAAGGCGCTCACCCGCTTCAATTTCGACTGGGTCTGGGACGGCTCACCCGCCATTCTGCAAAGCCGTGCAATCGATGAAACCGGCCATGTGCAGCCGCGCATCAATCAGCTGCGGGAGGTGCGCGGCACCCGCTCCATCTATCACAACAACGCGATCCAGTCGTGGCGCCTGGCCGATAGCGGCGAAGTGTTCAACGTTCAGGTCTATTGAGGAGATCGACGATGAAATCGATCCAGTCTACGATCCGGCGCGCCGCAGGCTTGGGCGCGTTGGCGTTGTTCACGATGGCTGTGGCCCATGCCCAGGCGCCTCAGCCTGCGCAGGCTGGCGACGCGGCGGCAACCCGCGTGTCGAACGTGGGTAGCACGGCGCGGCCTTGGTCGGGCATCGGTCGACCCGCGACTCGCAGTGAAATCCAGGCCTGGGATATTGATGTGCGGCCCGACTTCAAAGGCCTTCCCGCAGGCAAAGGATCGGTCGACGAAGGGCTTCAGATCTGGGAGGCGAAGTGCGAGTCCTGCCACGGCACCTTTGGCGAATCGAACGAGGTGTTCGCGCCGGTCGTTGGGGGAACTACGCGTGAGGACATTCGATCCGGACGGGTGGCCAATCTCAAGCGGCAGGATTACCCGCAGCGCACCACCATGATGAAGCTCTCGCAGGTGTCCACGCTCTGGGACTATATCAATCGCGCCATGCCCTGGAACGCCCCCAAGACGCTCAAGCCCGATGAGGTCTATGCGCTGGTTGCCTACATCCTGAATCTGGCCGAGGTCGTACCCAATGACTTTGTGCTGAGCGACAAAAACATTGCGCAGGTGCAGGAGCGACTGCCCAACCGAAACGGGAAGGTGATCTATCCGGGCATGTGGTCGGTTGCTGGCAAGCCCGATGTGCAGGGAGATGCCTGCGTCTCGAACTGCCCGGTGGTGCTTGACGTCCGGTCGATGCTGCCCGACTTTGCGCGCAACGCCCACGGAAACCTGGCCGAACAGAACCGTCCGGTGGGCCCCACCCGGGGTGCGGACACCACGCAGCCGGCGCTGCGCGAACCCCTGGCTGCGGCGAGTGCGGCCCGTGCGGTGAGCGATATGCCGAAAGCGGCTGACGCGAGCCGCGGTCCGGCGGCGCTTGCCCGCGAGAGCAACTGTCTCGCTTGTCATGCAACGGCCAGCCGTATGGTGGGGCCCTCATTTCGCGAAATGGCGGAGCGCTATCGCGGAGACGCGAAGGCCGAGGTCACGTTGAGCGGTCGGGTACGCGCCGGCGTCCAGGGCAACTGGGGCGCCATCCCCATGCCGCCCCACCCAAATCTTTCCGACGAGGATGCGCGTTCGCTCGTCCGCTGGATTCTCTCGGGCGCGTCATAATCTACAGTTTCTTCACGTCCCTACCGTTTACTTTTCACCAGGAGAGTCTCGATGAATCGCAACCGTCGCACTTCGCTGCAGGTCGCGGGTTCGGCCGGCCTGTATGGCGCGCTGCTCGCGATCGGGCTGCTGCGGCCTGGCCAGGCCAGCGCGCAGTCGCTTGAACAAGCTTTCAAAACCACCGGTATTGCCGAGACGCTGAAGGCGCTGGGCGCCAGCGGTGCTCCCGAGTCGAAGGACATCATCATCAACTCACCGGATATCGCTGAGAACGGCGCGGTGGTTCCGGTGGGAATTCGAAGCGCGCTCGCCAACACGCAGATGATGGCGCTGCTGGTTGAAAAGAATCCCAGTGCATTGGCCGGGGCCTACGACATTCTCGAAGGGGCCGAAGCCGATGTGAACATGCGCATCAAAATGGGCCAGACCTCGGACGTATTCGCTGTCGTGAAGGCCGACGGCAAGTTCTACGTTGCGAAGAAGGAAATCAAGGTCACGCTAGGCGGTTGCGGCGGTTGAGCGCCCGGTCCCATACAGAGCCAAGGAGAAAGACATGGCAGATCCGATGAAAATTCGCGCCGTCGTGCGCAATGGCGTGGCCGATGTTCGTGTGCTGATGGCCCACGAGATGGAAACCGGGCAGCGCAAAGACTCGTCTGGCAAGCTGGTGCCCGCCTGGTACATCTCTGAAGTGAGCGCAGCGTTAAATGGCAAGCAGGTGCTGAAAGCGCACTGGGGCCCGGCTATTTCCAAGAACCCCTACTTGCAGTTCAAGGTGAAGGGCGCCAAAGCCGGTGACAAGATCACCGTGAGCTGGGTCGATAACAAGGGCGAAAAGCGCACCGACGAGGCCACTGCAAGCTGATCGTCACGCCCCGGCACATGTCTTGTGCCGGGGGCGGTTTAACAGGAAGGGAGGAGACCATGATGTCGATGATCCGACGCAGTTCGGTTGCGCTCTTCGCAGCGCTGACGTTGGCGGTCACTGCGGGACCGCTCACCGCGCATGCTCAGAGTAATACCCAGGCCGAACTTGAGAAATATCGTCAGATGCTGGGCGACGGTAATCCCGCAGAACTCCTGGTGATGCGCGGCGAGGGCCTCTGGAAAACCAGGCGCGGGCCAAAGCAGGCGAGTCTGGAGGGTTGCGATCTGGGCAAAGGACCTGGAGTGGTGCCGGGCGCGTATGCCGAATTGCCACGCTACTTCGCCGATACCGACAGCGTGATGGATGCCGAAGCCCGGATCGTTCACTGCATGGTCACTTTGCAGGGGATGGCACGCGCCGATTCGGTGCGTAACCCATACTCTGGTGCGGGGCAACGCCAGACCGATCTGGAGGCGCTGGTGGCCTTCGTGGTGGAGGAGTCGCGCGGTGCCACCATTAACGTTCCGCAAAAACACCCCAAGGAAATCGCAGCTTTTCAGCGCGGCGAAAAGATCTTCTATTTCCGCGGCGGGCCGTATGATTTTTCCTGCGCCTCCTGCCACGGTGAAGATGAAAAGCGTATCCGTCTGCAGGATCTCCCCAACCTCATGAAGGACGAGCCCGCGCGTCGTGCGTTTGCCACCTGGCCCGCCTACCGCGTGTCGCAAGGGGCGATGCGAACCATGCAGTGGCGCATTTACGACTGCTTCCGTCAGCAGCGTTTCCCCGAAATCGACTACATCTCGCCCGCGTCGATCGACCTGATCACTTTCCTGGGCGTGCGCGCTCAAGGGGGCAAGATGGATTCCCCCGCTATCAAGCGCTAAGGAGCCGCAGACATGACACTCAAGACCATTCTTGCGGGGTCGGCCCTCGTTGTCGCCTTGATTCCGGCCGTGCAGGCCCAATCGGCGTCGAATGCCGACGTGCTGGGCATCATGAAGTCATCGTTTAAGGAGCGGGGCATTGCCAAGCTCGATCGGCTCGACCAGAACGATCTTCAGAAGCAATGTTCGGAATATGCCACCAGGCCCATGCCTGCACCAATGAAGGCGGCGCTTGAAAAAGCCGCGCTCGATACGGTGAAGTATCCTGCCGAAGGTAATTTCCTGGGCGACTGGAAACAGGGCGAACGCATTGCACAGAGCGGCGTGGGGCTACAGTTTTCTGATAACGACAAAACCGTCAACGGTGGCAACTGCTATGCCTGCCATCAGATTTCGAAGGAAGAAATCTCGTACGGCAATATCGGTCCCACGCTTTATCAGTACGGCAAGCTCCGCGGCAACACGGTGGAAATTCAGCGCTACACCTGGGCGCGAATCTGGAATGCGCATGCGTTCAACGCCTGCAACATCATGCCGCGCTTCGGTGCCGCGGGCATTCTGAGCGAGGAGCAGATTCGTCATGTCATGGCGTTGCTGCTTGATCCCACCTCGCCTGTAAATCGCTAAGCATCATGGACCGGCGCGAATTTCTCCAGGTGCTGGCTGCGGGCGCGGCAGCTGGCCTCAATCTGCAGGCGGCGGCGCAGACCGCTGCTTCGGCTGGGCCTGCTGCTGCCGGCGATACGCTGTACGAGCTCCCGCGCTTCGGTAACGTCAGCCTGCTGCACTTCACCGATTGCCACGCGCAGCTCCTGCCCATTTATTTTCGCGAGCCGAGTGTCAACCTTGGTGTGGGTGGGATGGCAGGCAAGGCGCCGCATCTGGTGGGTGAGAGCCTGCTCAAGTCCTTTGGAGTGCGGCCAGGCTCAGCCGAGGCCCATGCCTTCACCTATCTTGATTTCGAAGCGGCGGCGCAGAGCTTTGGCAAGGTAGGTGGCTTTGCACACCTCGCCACGCTGGTCAAGCGTTTGCGGGCCTCGCGTCCGGGCGCCTTGCTGCTTGACGGCGGCGATACCTGGCAAGGGTCGGCCACCTCGCTCTGGACGCGCGCGC
>JALREG010000081.1 GCA_023253905.1 Burkholderiaceae bacterium | reverse complement strand
GCGGGCGACATGCTGCTGATCGATGGCAGCGGTCGCGTGCTGGAGGGTCGCCATGCGCTCGAGCCCACCGCTTTTTTCATTCACAGCTGGATTCATCGCACCAATCCGCGGGCCAAAGCGGTACTGCACACTCACATGCCCCATGCCACGGCGCTGACGCTGGTGGACGGTGGGCGGCTTGCCTGGTGCAACCAGAACACGCTCCGCTTCTGGGGGCGCGTGGGCTACGACGATCACTACAACGGCGTGGCGCTCGACGATGCCGAGGGCGAACGTATCGCCTCACAGCTGAAGGATAACGACGTGCTGTTCATGGCGAGCCACGGCGTCACGGTGGTGGGGGCGAACCTGGCCTGGGCGTTCGATGACCTCTATTACCTCGAGCGCGCCTGCATGCACCAGATGCTGGCCACCCAGATGGCAGCCGGCAAGCCACTCCGACAGGTGCCTGAGGCGATGTGCGCCAGGGTGGGCGCGCAGATCGCGGGTGAACGCCAGCAGTCGGAACTGTTTTTTGCCTCGATCAAGCGGATTCTCGATCGAGAATCGCCGGGGTGGGCAACGATCTGACGGTTCAGAACCCGAGCCTGGGCAGCGCCAATCCCTGAACACCAGGTTCAAAAGCGAGCAGGCGCCCGGCCCAGGTCTCGCGGGCCCGCGCCGCTTCGTCCAGCCTGAAAGTCATGGAAGTGACGTAGAGCGTGCGCAGATCGGGGCCACCAAAGGCCACACTGGTGGGGCGGCTCACGGGAAGGGGCACCTCGCGTTCGATCCGACCCTGCGGATCGATACGCACGAGCTGCGAGGCGCCGAGTTCCGCCACCCACAGCATGCCCTCAGCATCGATCGTGCAGCCGTCGGGGTGGCCACGACGACCCACGAAGCTGATCAGGAGCCGACGGTTGGCGACCTCGCCCGTTGCCGCGTCATAGTCCCAGGCGTAGATGTGGCCTTCGGGATGCGTGTCGGTGTGATACATGGTGCGGCCATCGGGGCTGAATGCGATGCCGTTTGAGACCTGAAAACCCCGGTCAACGGTGGCGGCGATCAGGCTACCGTCGATCCGATACAACTCGCCGAGCGGTTGTTTGAGCGTGCGTTCGTAGGAGCCTATCCAGAGCCGGCCGGCGGGATCAACCGCGCTGTCGTTCAGGCGCTGGATCGAGAAATCAATGCCCCAGAGCGGCAGCCAGCGAAGCTGATCGGGCGACGGATCGGTGATCGCGAGGCCGCGCTGGAAATGGATCAGGAGGCTGCCGTCGGCGCGCTCGCGTACGCCGGAAGCGCGCTGCGGCAGCTTCCAGGTGGTGGTGAGACCGCTTTGTGGGCTGTAGCGGTGGAGCGTCTTGGGCTCGAGGCCCACATCAACCCAGTACAGGGCCTGCTCGCGCGCGACCCAGAGCGGGCCCTCGCCGATGGACGTGGCATGGTCGGTGACGCAGCGGATGTCGGCAGTAGTCATTCGGGTTTCCAGGAATTCCCGGTGTTGCTACCGGGTAGGGTTTGGCGCGTATCGCGAACTCAAGTACATTTTCGCCGCCCTCTCCTTATTACCTTCAAACCGGAGTCAATCCATGGAACTCCTTCGCCGCGCAGCACTTACCGCCTCGCTTGCCACGCTCACCCTTGCCAGTGCCGCGGCAATGGCCCAAGCGTCCTATCCCACCCGTGCGATCAAATTGCAGGTACCTTTCGCGCCCGGCGGCACCACCGACATCATTGCGCGGGTGATCGCTGAGCCGCTTGGCAAGGCACTCGGCCAGCCGGTGGTGATTGAAAACAAGGCAGGCGGCGGCGGCGTGGTCGGCGCTACCGAAACTGTTCGAGCCACCCCGGATGGCTACTCGCTCGGCATGGCCACGGTCTCAACCACCGCCGCCAACCCTGCGATCAATCCAAAGATCCCGTACAACCCTGTCACCGACTTCACGCCCATCATCAACATTGCTGCAACGCCTAACCTGATTGCGGTGCACCCCAGCTTCCAGGCACGTGACTACAAGGCTTTTATTGATGAGCTGAAATCCAAGCCTGGCAAATACTCCTACGCTTCGTCGGGCACCGGCGGGATCGGTCATCTTCAGACCGAGCTGTTTAAAAGCCTGGCGGGCGTATTCGTGACCCACATCCCCTATCGTGGTGCGGGCCCGGCGCTAAACGACACCGTAGCCGGTCAGGTGCCCATCATCTTCGACAACATTCCTTCGGCGTTGCCATTCGTGCAGGCCAACCGGCTGGTGCCGCTGGTCGTGGCTGCTCCCCAGCGGCTGGCAGTGCTGCCTAATGTCCCGACCTTCAAGGAGGTAGGCCTGGAGCCGGTGAACCGGATGGCGTACTACGGCATTCTGGCGCCGAAGGGTCTGCCGGGCGAGATCATTGAGCGGATCAACGCGGCCGCCCGCAAAGCGCTCGAAGATCCGGCGGTTCGAAAGCGGATCGAGGACACGGGATCGATCGTGATTGGCAATAGCCCCGCCGAATTCGCTGCGCAGATCAAGGCCGAGTTCGAGGTGTACCGCCAGGTGGTCGCCCAGCAGAAACTCTCGCTCGAGTAAGGCGGGGCGGACGGATCAGCGCGTAGCCGGGAGGCGCCCGGCTAGCCGCTTCTGACCGGGTCCCGGCCCCATCGACGCCGCAGCGCGAGGTAGTCGGCCTCAAGGGGGCCGCTGTCCAGCTGGGGTTGCCAACCGGTAAGGGTAAAGAAGTCCTCTAGCCGGTAGGGGCCCAGATCGGTTCGTTTGAGTGTTGCGTGTCGGAGTGCGAGCACCACCCGCGAGACGCCAGCGTTCCTGAGTGCCCCGGCGCACATTGGGCACGGCTCCATTGTGCAGTAGAGGGTTGCCCCCTGCGTGCTTCCGACCCCGTGGATGGCTTCGGCACGACGAATGGCATCAGTCTCGGCGTGCACGGTAGTGTCGCATTGCGAGACCTGCCGGTTCTGGCCGGTGGAGAGCAGCTGGCCGTCGCGAACCAGCACAGCGCCGGTCGGCCAGTCGCCTCGCTCGAATGCTTCCACAGACTGGGCAAGCGCGAGTTGCATCCAGTGCAGGTCAGCGCGCTCATCGCTCGTCCGCCCAGTGGAGGCAGCGGGTGCTTCCCCGGCCGCTAGCGCTGGGCCACCTGCCGAAGCCCCGCCCGCTGACCCCCATCGCTCGCGCGTCGGCGCCACCCCGATCACCCGTTCGAGCAGCATCTGGCCCAGTACGCCGTAGGGGCTCGCGAGCGTCTCGAGAATTTCGAAGTGATTGCAGCCCTCCACGACGCACCGCGTCACCGCGCGCCCTGCCGCCTCGGCAGCCGCTGCATAGTCGTTCGCCTGACGTTGAAATTCCGGACTTTCGAGCGAACCCCAGGCGACCGTAAGCGGCGTGGTGAGGGCCGCTACATGGCGAATGGGGCTGAGCGCATTCACCTGATCTTCTGACAGCCTCACATAGTTGCTCCGGGCCGACAAGCGCACCGGCTGCAGTTCGTAGATGCCGCTGCACACGGTGAGGCTTGCCACCGGTGAGTGCGTACGCAGCGAAAATTCCGACGCCCAATTCGTGTGCAGCGCGACTGCGCTCAGATGCCCGCCCGACGAATGTCCGAACAGATGGATACGCGCAGGATCGATGCCGAGCGCCTCGGCGTTGGCCGATACCCAGGCGATTGCGCGACGGATCTGGTCAGTCATGCGGCCCAGGTCGCCATCGAGTTCGGTGACTGGCGCACAGTCGGGAATCAGCACTGCGCAGCCGTGGGCGACGAATGAATCTGCGATGAACGCATAGTTTCGCGCCAGCCCGCCACGCCAGGCGCCGCCATGGACGAAGAGCAACGCGGGTAGCAGACCTTGTGAAGCGCTTTGAGACCGAGGTCTGAAGCAATCAAGCGCCTCCGCTTCGGTCGGTCCGTAACGATGACGCGAGGGCACGCCCAAGCGGCCGCGCGTGCGCTCACTCGCGAGTTCATAGCGCTTGAGCACCTGCTGCATATTGGGGGCGTGCTGCGCCTGATCGTAGGCCCGGTCTAGCGCTGTCTGATCGAGGTCGAGCCAGACCTTCGGTGCCGCGAATGAATCAGCCGCCATGTGTGAGCCCCCCATCGATCGCAAGCTCCTGACCGGTGATGAAGCGCGCCGCCTCCGAACAGAGAAAAGCGACCGCATTGGCGATGGCGTCGCAGTCGAGGGGTTCCGCGATGCACTGCATGTTGAGAATCATCTGCTTGTAGGACTCAGGAAGACGACTGGATTGCAGACCGTGCAGAACCACCCCCGGTAACACGGTGTTCACGGTCACTCCGAATTGCCCGAGCTCCCGTGCGAGCGACCGGCTCATGCCGGCCAACGATGCTTTGCTGGTGACATAGTGAAGAAAATGAGGCCGACCCATGCGGTAGGTGCCCGATGACACGTTCACGATCCGCCCCCAGCCTCCCGCCTTCATGTCGGGCGACACCGCCCGGATGCAGTGAAAGCTGCCGGTGATGTTGGTGTGAATCACGCGATCCCATTCTTCAAAGGGAATCTTGTCGAAGTCCTGATAGCCCAGCGCAGAGAAAAGCGCGGCGTTGTTCACCAGCATGTCGATTCGCCCGAACCGCTCGCGGCCTTTGGCCACGCACGCCTCCACCGAGGCGCGATCGGCAATGTCCAGCGCGCAACCAAGCGCGTTGCCACCGGCCGCCTCGATATCGCGCGCCGTTTGCTCCGCCTCATCGGCCAGCAGGTCACCAATTACCACCCGCACACCCGCCGCAGCCAGCCTGAGCGCACAGGCCCGGCCAATGTTGCGCGCACCGCCTGTCACGAGCGCCGTGCGGCCAGTCACGCCGAGAAAATCAGCTGAGGAGGATGTCATGGAAGGGTCGGGCGCGCCTGCGCTTACAGAAGAAATGCAATGCCGGGCAACTCTGCCTCGGAGTTGATGAGGTTGACGCGTTTCGCCGCAATACGCAGCTGCCCATCGACCCATCTCAGGCGGTGCTCAACCAGCGCAGCCCAGGTGCGCTGAACTTCGAGACGATACTCGAACAGGACGAGCGTGGAGGCAACCTGCAGTTCGCCCTTGTCTTGGGAGAGCATCTGCACATTGCCTACCTGATGCACAGTTCGCGCGAGCGGACGGCGGGCGTGCGCGCGCGGATGGGTGATCTGGCGGACGCGCAGTTCGAGCAGCGTCCGGTCATCGTGAATGATCGAAGACGTATTGAGCGGATCGGTTTGCGCGGCTTCGAGCGGCACCCAGTAGGTGGCGTCATGCGTAAAGAGCGCGAGCCAATCTTCGAACTGGTGAGTGTCGAGCAGGCGCGCTTCATGAAAAAGGAATTGGCGAATCTCCTCCAGCCGCGCAAGACGCGAAAGACCGAAGTCGGCGGGCTGCGAAACGGACGAGCCCGTCATGCTGCGCTCCCTGAAGAATCGACACACATGTAGCGCAGCCAAGCATCGAACTGCCGCCGGATGAAGATTTCGCTCGTGCCGGTAACGCCCCGCAGGAGCTCACCATCCGGGACATCGCGCCCCGCCCCGCGCGCAAGATTCACCCATTCAGGCTGGGCCGCTTCCAAGCCCTTCTGGACGCGGCCATACACTTCAAGGTCGTCGGTGAGCACCCAGGATGCGGTGCCGTTCACCACATTGGAAAAGGCGATGGTGTCGCGAAACATCTGCTCGGGCGCGCCTTTCAGCCGCAGGTTGTAGGTGTAGACCACTGTACGATTGACGGCAAGTGGATGCACGATCCGCAGCTGCCGAAACTGGCTCATGAAGGACACGTTCGGGTAGACGATGGTGTTCCAGCGCGTGACGCCCAGAATGCGCTTCGCCTCATCGGCGCCCACCCGCTGCTCAAGCCGTTCGCGATATTGCGCAAACACCGGATTGTTGAGCCCCACCACCAACCGGCCATCGGAGTGGTAGTCACCCATGTAGCCGTGGCCCCAGTCGCTGGTCCACATCCCAATGGCCTCCCATACCGGTTCGGGCGCACCGTTCTGGCGCATCTGCCGAATTGAAATATCGGCATATTTTTCCGGTTGACCAGGCTCTGGCGCGTCACGCGCCACATGCACCGACGAGATATGCACATGGTTGGGATGCACACCATCAAGATGGTTTTCCAGTACCAGCTTCCAGTTGCCCTCGTAGGTATGTTTGAACACGCCACCCGCCACCTCGACTTCGCCGTCGGGTGCGCGATCGACCAGATCATCGAATGAACTCGCAAGCGGGCCGAGAAATTCAACCAGATCAGGCGCCGAGGGCGACAGGCTGGCAAAGATGAAGCCACGGTAGAGATCCACCCGCGGCACGGCGCGTAACCCCATTTCGGCGAACATCCGCTGGGGTTGTGCACCGTAGCCCTGCGGCACCGGCACGCCGGTGAGGCGGCCGTCGAGTTCGAAGCCCCAGCCATGGTAGGGGCACACGAAGGCGCGCGAATGGCCACTGGATTCGTGGCAGACCAGTGCGCCACGATGCGTACAGCGGTTAACCAGCACACGCACTGCGCCGGAGGCGTCGCGTGAAACGATGACTGGTAGCCGCCCCATGCGAGTGGTGAACCAGTCGCCCGGACTGGCCACCTGCGAGGCATGACCCAACAGCAGCCAGGCCCGACCGAATATCCGGTCGAGCTCCAGCTCGAACAATGCCGGATCGGCGTAAACAGAGTGGTGGACCCGGTCGGGACGGACCAGCGAGCGCAGGCCCTGCGAATCAGGAACAGGCATGGGAAAGGCCGCGTTGAAGGTTTAAGGGGGGTGGCACCCGAAGGGATGCCTGACGCTCCGGTTAAGCGAACGCCATTCGGTATTCTGGACATGGGGTCACCGTTTTGGCAACCAGGCGCGGTTCGTAAGCTAAGCGAAGATCCTTGACAGCCGAATGCCGTTCGCTAATA
>JALREG010000288.1 GCA_023253905.1 Burkholderiaceae bacterium | reverse complement strand
ATGAATTTCACATCCTGGAGCGGGCCCGCCATTGCGCGGAGCATGGCAATGCCCCCGGCCTGCGCGGCAGGAAAAAGTTTCAGAAGCTTAAAGCCGAGGGCGCGCGCAGCCATCACTTCAGACGGGGTCATCACACCCGGCACGAACGGCAGGCGCGCGTGTAACGCCGCCTCGGCAAGCGCAGGCGTACACCCGGGCGATAACCCAAACGTTGCACCCGCATCGGCTGCCCGACGCACATCATCGCCATCGAGCAGCGTGCCTGCGCCGACGCAGATCGGCAGCGCGCGACGCGATAACTCGGCAATGCCGGGGAGGCCGCCCGGGCGACGTAGCGTAATCTCGATCACGTCAATCCCGCCTTCGAGAAGCGCCTCGGCAAGTGGCACCGCCTGTTCGGCAGCATCAATGGACACCACCGGAACCACCCGGGAGCGAAACAACGGCAATTCAGTCATGAAAGGGCTCAGGAAAGAAGCGCGGATGCACCCGCCTCGGTGGGCGCCGCGTGCTCGCGAAACAGGGCAAACAGGCCCCGCCCCAACGAATCTTCCGATTCGCGGGGCGCAGGCACCCACGCCTCGCGTGATAGCCATTCTGCCGAGTCCACCCGCGCATTGAGAATGCCCCGGTCGCAATCGAGTTCAATGAGATCGCCCTCGCGAAGCCGCACAATCGGCCCCGCCGCTGCGCTGTCCGGACTCAGGTGAATCGCAGCCGGAATCTTGCCCGAGGCACCCGACATCCGCCCATCGGTGAGTAACGCAACCTTGAAGCCCTGGTCTTGCAGCGCACCCAGCAGTGGCGTGAGCTTGTGAAGTTCCGGCATACCATTGCTACGTGGGCTCTGGCCACGCACCACGGCGACAAGATCGCGCTGCAACTCCCCGCGCGCAAATCGCGCAGCAAGTTCCTCCTGGCTGCTGACGACCACCGCGGGCGCTGTGACAAGGCGATGCTCAGGCTTGACCGCTGAGACTTTCACCACCGCCCGCCCGAGGTTGCCGGCCAGTACGCGCAGTCCGCCATCCGGTGAGAACGCATGCTCCGCAGACCGCAACACCGACGTATCGCGGCTCGCACCGGCAGGTTGCCAGGCGAGCTCACCCGCATCATTCAAGACGGGTGAGACCGTAAAGCGCTTCAGCCCTGAGCCCATTACTGTTTCCACATCCTCATGCAGGAGGCCCGCGCGCAGCAGTTCGCTGATTAGCACCGGCATACCGCCCGCCGCATGGAAGTCGTTTACATCGGCAGACCCATTCGGATACACCTTGGCCAGCAACGGTACGGCCCCGGAGAGTTCGGCGAAGTCATCCCAGTCAATCAGAATGCCCGCCGCCCGCGCCATCGCCACGAGGTGAATGGTGTGATTGGTTGACCCTCCACTTGCCAGCAGACCGACCATAGCGTTGACCATGGAACGCTCGCTCACCATCGACCCAATTGATGGCCTGGAGGATCGACTGCGAGCCAGTCGCGCAAGGACCCTAACCGCCTCGAGGTCGAGCGCGCGTCGAAGCGCCGTGCCGGGATTGACAAACGACGAGCCCGGCAATTGCAGACCCATGGCTTCCAGCAACATCTGATTGGAGTTGGCCGTGCCGTAAAACGTACAGGTGCCCTCGCCGTGATAAGCCGCCTGCTCCGCCTGAAGCATGACGTCGCGACTCACCTCGCCCAGAGCGTAGCGCTGCCGGATCGATGATTTCTCGACATTCGACAGCCCGGACGTCATGGGCCCCGCAGGAACAAACAGCACCGGCAAATGTCCGAACTGCAGCGCGCCCATCACCAGTCCAGGAACGATCTTGTCGCACACACCCAGCATGAGCGCGCCATCGAAAACATCATGCGAGAGCGCAACCGCCGTTGACATCGCAATGACATCACGCGAAAAGAGCGAGAGCTCCATGCCCTCAAAGCCCTGCGTGACGCCGTCACACATTGCCGGCACGCCACCCGCCACCTGCGCGGTGGCACCCATTTCAACCGCTGCCCGACGCAGCATCTCGGGATAGCGCTCGTAGGGCTTGTGAGCCGAGAGCATGTCGTTATAGGCGGTGACCACGCCGAGATTGACCGCCTTGGGTGCGAGCGCGGCGAGCCGTTCGTTAACAGGCATGGCCGCGAGCGCATGCGCCACGTTGGCGCAGCCCATTCGCTGAACGCCACGCGGACGCGCAGCAGTGCGGGCGCAGAGCGCAAGATAGGCCGTGCGGCGCGCGCGACTTCGCTCAATGATGCGATGGGTGACCTTTTCAAGCACCGGATGGCGCGGCACCGCGTCGCCCGCGGGCGATTCCTCTTTCATCACCCCACCGCCTCCTCATGCCAGGCGAGGCCTTCGGATGCAATGAGGGCGGACGCCGCAGCCGGTCCCCAGCTGCCAGCGGCATACGGCTTGGGCGCTGCCCCAGAGTCGTCCCAGGCGCGAACAATAGGATCGGCCCACGACCAGGCCGCCTCGAGCTCATCGCGCCGCATGAAGTGTGTGAGCCTTGATCGCGTGACATCGACCAGCAGCCTCTCGTAGGCTTCCGCACGACGCGAGCTGAATGCTTCGTGGAGGTCGAGGTCCAGCGTGACCGGCCGACGGCGCATGCCCGAGCCCGGCTCCTTCATGAGCATCTGAAGCTTGATGGATTCCTCGGGCTGCAGGCTGATGATCAGACGATTGGATTCAGCGTCGGCGTCGTCAAACGGCGAGAAAGGCGGGCGCGCGAAATCAACAATCACCTCCGAGCGCCGTACCTGCAAGCGCTTTCCTGTGCGAAGAAAAATCGGCACGCCTGCCCATCTCGGATTGTTGATCTGACAGCGAAGCGCAACAAAAGTTTCGGTGTCACTGCCCGCTGGCACGCCGGCCTCGGACAGATAACCCGTGGCAGGCTCGCCATCCACCACGCCCGAGCGATACTGGCCTCGAACGGTGTAGCGCGCGACCTCCTCGGGCGTCATGCGCTTGAGCGAGCGCAAGACCTTGAGCTTTTCGTCGCGCACATCGTCGGAACCCAAAGAAATAGGCGCTTCCATGGCAACGATGCAAAGCAGTTGCAGCAGATGGTTCTGCACCATGTCGCGTAGCGCCCCCGTGCCGTCGTAGAAGGCCGCACGCGAGCCTACGCCCAGGGTCTCAGCCACGGTGATCTGCACACTGCGGATGTAAGGCGCACGCCAGAGCGGCTCGAGAATGGCATTACCAAAGCGCAGCACCATCAGGTTCTGAACCGTTTCCTTGCCAAGGTAGTGATCGATTCGATAGATGCGGTTCTCTGCGAAGTGGCGGGCCACCTGCTCGTTGATCGCCCGCGCCGAGGCCAGGTCGTGACCCAGCGGCTTTTCCAGCACCACTCGCGCATCGGCGTCGATTAAGCCTGCGCTATCCAGATGCGCACAGATGGTCGTGAAGAGCGCGGGTGCGGTGGCGAGATAGAAGAGGCGGGTCTCCCCGGGTCGGCTGCCTGCGCCAAGCTTTCGGTATCCCTGTGCGTCCGACGCATCGAGTTCGACATAGTCGAGGCGGGCGAGAAACCGCTGCCAGATCGCCTCATCCACCGAACTCGACGCCCCACCCCTGGACCGTGTGGTCACTTGTTCACGGAATGCATCGACCGACATCGCCTGCCGGCCCGTGGCGACGATCCGAGTGTCCGGGCGGATACGCTCGTGAGCAAACGCCATGAAGAGCGCCGGCAGAAGCTTCCGGAACGACAGGTCGCCCGTGCCGCCGAAAATGTAGATGGCGAGCGGAGAGGACGGGGTGGGGTCGGTCATCGAAGTTCTCAAACAGGTAAGACCCTGAAGCTCACATCGTCGAAATAGAAAGTCTTGTTTGAGCCCGTGGATCCAAAATCAAAAAACACTGACGCCATATCGAAGGTCTTGGAATGGTCGAGCGGCGCAGTTCCAGCGACAGGACTCGCGAAATTGAAGTTCAAATCCTGCCAGCCTGCAGCGGTCGTATTCGTCTGGGTTTCAACAGTCTTTGTGTTGTCCGCGATCGATTCGAGCTTCAGGCGCACGGGGATGCCCGCAGCAGGTGCCCACACCTTCATCCCGACCGTTTCGCTGGTCGGAGAAATAATGTCGAAACCGGGTACCTTCATGAAGGTGGTTCCAGCCCAGGTTTCAGCACCTGTTGCCTTGACGACTTTCGCTGCAGAATTCGCGCTCACCACGGGGTCGGCAGCGCGCGAGGACACCGCATTTCCAAAGTCGCTTGAGCCCCCCAGTTGATAGTCCGAGTCACCAGCATCGAAATCCACAATCCGGGCTGAGGGCGCTGCTGAAGGCGCTGCCCCACCCAGCGACACATCATCGAGATAGAACGTCTTGCCCGTCCCGCCCGTTCCAAAGTCGAAGAACACCGATGCCTTGGTGTAGTCCGGCGTGTGATTCGCCCCCGCAAAGCTAAAGCTCAGCGTCTCCCACGCCCCGGCCTTGGTGGTGTTCACGGTCTTCTCGATGAACTGGCTGCTGTTGGCTCCGTTCTCCACCTTCAGCATCACAGGAATTCCCGCCGCAGGCGCGTACACCTTCATCGTCACCGTCTCATTGCCCGCGCTGATCACTTCCTTTCCGCTCAGCGCAAGCAACGTCGTTCCCGCCCAGGTCTCGGCACCCTGCCCCTTCACTACCTTCGCCACCCGGCCGTTCGACCCCGCAGGACCATCGCTCACCACCGATGACGCCGCCCCGCCAAAGTCAGCGCCCGTTCCCAACGCGTAGCCGCTTGTGTCGGTCGTCTCGAAGGTCACCAACAGGGCGTTCGATGAGCCTGAGCTCCCACCTGAAGAAGCCCCCTGATAGACCCGCACATAATCCACCTGCATCTCATACGGCGCCTGTGCAAGCGCCTGCGCAAACCCATCGCCTCCCAGCGTTCCGCCCACCGCTACGTTCATGAGCAGATAAAAGGGCGAATCAAACGGCCAGCGGCTGACATCAAAGTCGGCCTGCTTGGCGTAGCGGAAATAGGCGCTCTCCGCGTCGCCGTCCACGCCGATGCGGATCTCGGTGGGTGACCACCAGAGCTGGTAGGTGTGAAACCGTTCAACCGAGGACGAAAGCGAGGTGGAGGCCTTGGTCTGGGTGTTACCGAAATCTTTTTCGAAGTGGAGCGCAGCCTGCGCCGTCGAGTCGTTAAAGTAGCGACCCGACCACTCGACGATATCGATCTCGCCCGACTTCGGCCAGTTGTTCTGCGCCCCCAGCATCCAGATTGCAGGCCACGCACCCTGCTCAGCCGGCAGTTTCGCCCGAACTTCAACATAGCCATAAGGCGAGACGTTCCAGCCTTGGGTGGTGAGGCGCGCCGACGTGATACCCGAGGTGAAGGGCACCACCGCTCCGTTCACTAACCGATCCGAGGTGTTGGTGGCGGTATCGTTGGCCTTGGCAACGATATGAAGACTTCCGTTCTCGACCCAGACATTGTCTGGATCTGCGGTGTAGTACTGCTGCTCGCCATTGCCCCAGCCGGGGATACCTTTCTTGGATCCATCGCCCAGGTCGTATTTCCAGACCGCGGGGTTAGGCGCGGTTTTCCCCGCCACATCAAAGGCATCCTCGAACACCAGCGAGTAGCCTGCCGGTACCGGATTGCCTGGCGCACGCGCGGCGGCGCCCAAAAACCGAATGTCGTCGATGTAATAACTGCGTCCGTTTGACCCAGCCACGCCGCAAAGGGCCCATCGGCATGAGCCTGCTGCGCCAACTGCTCGACCGGCTGAGCACCTACTTGCCTTTGATCGTGATGGCCTTGCTTGCCTCGGCCAGTTGGTGGTTGGT
>JALREG010000211.1 GCA_023253905.1 Burkholderiaceae bacterium | reverse complement strand
TACGATATTTTTCGCGACCTCACCCCAGTGGCGCGAGTCACCACCTTCGACTATGTGCTCGCGGTCAATGCCAAGTCGAGTATCCAGTCGATGCAGGATCTGGTGCAGCTGGCGCGTAAAGACCCCGGCAAACTGAACTATGCAAGCGCGGGTATGGGTTCTGGCCAGCACATGTATGTCGAGCTCCTGCGATCGGCCGCCGGCATTCAGATCCAGCACATCCCCTACAAGGGCAATGCGCCCGCGATGCAGGCGCTGCTCTCTGGCGAGGTTGATCTGCTGTTCGACACCACACTGGGCATGCTTCCTATGGTTCAGGCTGGGCGGCTGCGCCCGCTTCTTACCAGTAGCCCCGCGCCGCTTGCCAGCCTCCCAGCGGTACCGACCATGGACAGTCTGTTCCCCGGGTCGGGCGCGCAGGGCTGGCACGGGGTGTTCGCGCCATCGGGAACGCCGCGTGAGGTGATCGCGCAGCTTTCAGAAGCGATCAATGCCGCAGTGACCTCCCCTGACATGGCCACCCGCCTGCGGGAGCTGGGCTTGGAGCCCTCCGCGCTGGGTGCTGACGCGTTCGCAACACTGGTCCGGCGCGATTACGAGCGTTGGGGAAAACTCATTCGCGAAAACAACATCAAGGCTGACTGAGCCGCCTGCCGGAGCCTGCCTCCATGTTCACTCCCCAAGACTGTGACCTGCTGGTCACAGATATCGACTGGCTGATCAGCGTGGATCCCGAGCGCCGGGTGATTCGCGATGCGGCGCTCGCTGTTCAGGGCGGACGGTTTGTTGCCGTGGGGAAGTCTGACGCGCTACGCGCGCAGTGGCAGCCGCGAACCTCGGTCAGCGCGCGCGGCTGCGTGGTCACCCCTGGGCTCATTGATAACCATCTGCATGCGTCGTTCCAGCTATCACGAGGACTCGCCGATGAGGCGAATGCCCAGCAGTTTCTCTTCGAGCACATGTATCCGTATGAGGCGGCGAACACGCGCGAAGACGTTGAGGTCAGTTCGGCCTTCGCAGCCCTTGAACTGCTGCGGCACGGGGTCACCTGCTTTACGGATCCTGGCAACTATCACCCCGATGCCACCATCGCTTCGGTCATGTCGACCGGCATGCGGCTGGTCGCAGCCTGTTCGTGCTTCGACAAGACGCGCTCGGTCATGGGGCTCTTGCCGGCCAGCATGATCGAGTCAACCGAGGCCTGCCTGGAGAAAACCGAAGCCCTGTTCGAACGCTATCTGGGGCGTCACCACGGCCGGCTCACGCTGTCTGCGTCGTTTCGCGGTATGAACAACGCGAGCGACGAACTGATCACCGGACTGAAGGATCTCGCCAACAGGCACCAGGTCAAGCTCCAGACCCATGCCTGCTTCAGCTATCAGACTCATGACGCAAGCCTGGCCGCATCGGGCAAGGCGGAGATCGAGCGCCTGGAAGCCCTGGGTGTGCTGGACGAAAACATGATCCTGGTTCACTCGGGATGGCTTGAGCCACAGGAACTCGCGCTACTGGTCAAACGAAAGCCCACCCTGGTCTGCAGCCCGTCGTCGTCGCTCCACAATGGCTACGGTTACATGTCGGTGGGTAAGCACCCGGAACTGATGGCGATGGGCGTCAACGTCAGCCTGGGTTCGGATCATGCGAGCTCCGGGGTGGTCGATATGACGCAGGAAATGCGCATGGCGGCCTGCCTCTACAAAGAGGTACGAATGAATCCGCGCGTGATGCCGCCCGAGCTCGCCGTCGAGATGGCGACCATCAACGGGGCTCGCGGCGTGGGCCTGGAGAACCGCATCGGCTCGATTGAAGTGGGCAAGGAGGCCGATTTCGTGCTGTTTGATGCCATGCAGCCCGAATGGCAGCCGCTTTACAACCCGGTGTCGAATCTGGTCTACAGCGCAACAGGTAGCAGCGTCCGAGACGTGTTCATCGCGGGGGAGCAGGTGCTTAAAGACGGCCGCCTTACTCGTTTGGATCACGATGCGCTGATGCGCCAGGTGGGCGAAGCGTCGCGGCGTATCGCCTCGCGTCTGGACATGAAAAAACTTCTGAAAGGGTTGTGGCCGGTCAGCTGAGTCCGACGCTGCCGTCCGTCGCCCGACGCAGGACCCTTCCTGGCAGAGCGCCCGTGTGGCGCGCTTCGTCGATCACGACCTCGCCGTTGACCAGCACCGTTGTTCGCTCGCCCGCCGGGTAGCGGTGCGGCTCCTCATAGGTGGAGAGGTCCAGGAACACCTGCGGCTCAAATAGCGTGATGTCGGCAGCCAGTCCCGGTTTCAGAAGGCCGCGGTCGCGCAGCCGTAAGGCGCGGGCTGTCGCGCCCGTCATCTTGAAGATCGCATGCTCGAGGCTGGTAACGCGTTCGCGATGAACATAGCGGCCCAGTACGCGCGGGAAGGTGCCATAAAAGCGCGGGTGGGGCATGCCCTGGCTGACCACGCCATAGTCGGCCACACAGTTACCGTCGGAGCCCACCAGCGCAGAATCTGAGCGGATCAGGTGGCGAACGTCGTCTTCCGAAATCGAGGTGACAAGCACTCGCGTGCCGCCACGGTCATCGATCAGAAAGTCGCAAAGCGCATCAACCGGATCCAGCCCGCGCTGAGCGGCGAGCGCTGCGATGGTCTTGCCAGCGTGTTCAGGCTGGCGCGGAGTGATCGAAATGCGAACGGCCTCCCAGGACTCGATACGCCCCCAGTTGTTGAGCCCGTCGCGCGCGACCTCCTCGCGAATTCGTGTGCGCGTTTCGGGCAGTTGCAGGCGTTCGAGCATGGCATCGACACCGCCTGCCTGAACCCACTGAGGCAGGATGTTCTTGAGAGGGTTGCTGCCGGCCGTGTAGGGATAGGCGTCGCAATCAATGTCGATGCCCTCGTTCCGCGCGGCCTGCATTCGGGCCAGGGCGGTTTGCGTCTGTCCCCAATTGTCGAGACCCGAGCACTTGAAGTGAACGACCTGGACATGGATCCGGCAGGCGCGCCCGATATCGATGGCTTCGTCGAGCGCCGACAGTACACCGTTGGATTCATCGCGCAGATGGGTGAAGTAGGCCGCTTGGGTAAGCTCCAGTCGCCTGGCGAGCGCGAGGATCTCCTCAGGCTGCGCGTAGGAACCGGGTGAGGTGAAAAGCCCGCTCGACATACCAAGGGCTCCAGCCGCGAGACCCTCATCGAGGAGCGCGATCATGGCCTGCAGCTCGGCTGCGCTGGGGCCACGCTGGGCCATGCCCATCACCATGAGCCGGAGCGTGTTATGGCCCACCAGCATGCCCGCGTTGACCGAAGTGGGCGGAAAGCTGTCGAGATACTCGGCAAAACCCATTTCGCGAAACGGCAGCCACGGCGCGCTCGGGTTCAGGTAGTCGGCAAGTAACTGCACCTTGCCCGGCAGGCAGGGCGCGACCGAAAACCCGCAGTGGCCAATGATTTCGGTAGTGACGCCCTGGCGGAGTTTGCTTTCAGCGCGCGGATTGATCGGAAGCGTGAAGTCGGAGTGGGTCTTGATATCGATGAAACCTGGCGTCACAGCTAACCCGGTGGCGTCGATCACGCGAGAGGCATGGACGTTCAGCCCCGCTTCCACAGCCAGGATCCGGCCTTGGTCAACTGCCACGTCGGCGATCCGGCCAGGCGCACCAGAGCCGTCATAGACCGTTCCGCCGCGAATCAGAATGTCACAGTTCATCGGCGTTTCGCGGGCTAGTTGATCGGGCCGAGGAACACCTCGCCCATGAAGCTGTCGGTCCGGGGATCGATCACCTCGGGCCAATCGGACGGGTCGCCTGACCATACGCGGCGTTGCTCGGCGGGGCAGGGCAGACCACTCCAGCCGATCTGCTCCATTTCCCAAAAAAGCTGCACCGCGTTGCCGTCTGGATCTTGCAGCCAGATGTGATGGCCAACCCCTGGGGAAACCGATTGGGGCAGGTCGAGACGCGTACAGCCTTGGTCCTCGAGGAACGCGACAGCACGCCGAAGCTGATCGTAGGAGCCCACCTGTAGTCCGAATCCGGCGAGGCTCTGATTGTGTGTGACGCCAAGCTTGCCGCGCAGCGACTCTGGATAGAGCGCGAGCGAGTGGTGCTCGGTGTTTGCCCGGAGGAAGTGGCAATTCTCTCCCAGCACTTCAGCGGTTTCGGTGAGCGCAAGCCCCATCAGGTCGCGATAAAAACGCAGGGCCTGCACCATGTCATCAACAAACAATCGGACCGGCCCGAGTTTCACAACCTTGAAGGGACGCGGTAGCAGCACGCCGCCCACATCATGGGTTTCCGGGGGACCGGCTGCCCGGCGATAGCCGCTCGCGAGATTCACGCCCTTCGCGATCGCCTGGTTCACCTCATCGAACTCCGATCGGTGCGGCAGTTGCGGCGGCTGGGTGTAGCGGATGTCGTGTACCGCTACAGGCTTGGAGTGCCCCGACCAGCCGATCTGCTCGATGCCATAGTAAAGCTCGTTGATGTGACCGGCCGGATCGGCGGGGTAGAAGTGCCAGTTTGAGCCTGGTGTGTCGCGTCCGGCTCGCATGATCTTCGCGCCCTGGGATTCAAACCATCCCAGCCCCTGAACGACTTCGCGAAGACTTCCGACCTGCCAGGTGATCTGATTGATATTCACGCGAGGATAGGCGCGGTAGTGGGGGTTGCTTGCGTGGACCGCCGCCTGGGGAAAGAGGACGAAGGAATGATGATCGGTTCCGTGACGTGTGAAGAGTCCCACGGTGGGGCCTACCTCGGCGCGGGCTTCGGGCGTGAGGCGAGGGCCAAAATCCAGCTGGTCGGAAATCTCAAAACCGAGCAGTCGTCCGTAGAAGTCAATCGCGCGCTCAACTGAGGCAACGTTGATGCCAAAGTGACCGAGCCGCCTGATCTGGAAAGGGCGGGGGAGACGAACGCCGTCAACGCTTACGGGATGAAATTCGGGTGCGTTCATGGGAAAAATAGATGGGTTAAATGTTGGGTGACCGAGTCGGCTGGAAGCCCAATACCGCAGACGGGATCGTTGCGGATAGGCAATCCTTTATCCTAGCGCCTCCCGGCCTTCGATGCAGGCGGCCGGGCCCGCCCTTCCGAAACCGGGGGATGGCGGGCGGTGCCTGCCTCACCACGACAGGAGCCCACGCTATGACCGTTTCCTTAAGTTTGCTTGCTCGCGTTCTGCGTCGATGCTCGCTGTGGGCAGTCATTACGGCCGCCGCGCGGGGTCGGACGTCCTGCGCAGCGGCGCTATCAGGCGTGTTTCTTTTTCTTGCGCCGGGCCTGTCCTGGTCTCAAGCCGCCTCCGTGGATTCATTGCCTGGCGCTTATCCGGCACGTCCCCTCACACTGGTATGCCCGTTCGCGCCCGGTGGGTCAGCGGACATCATGGCTCGATTACTTGCACAGAAGCTTACCGATCTCACAGGCAAGCCCGTTGTGGTGGAAAACCGGCCGGGTGCAGGGGGCATGGTGGGGGCGGCTGCGGTCGCACGTGCGAAACCTGACGGGTATACCCTGCTGCTGGTGACTGGCGCCTATCCTGCGGCAGCCGCGCTGGCGGCCAAACCCGCTTTCGATCCGCTCAAGGACATGACCATGGTGTCAATGGTCACGTCCTATCCGTTCATTCTGAACGTACCGGCACAGTCGCCGCATGCGAACTTGTCCGACTTTCTGGCGCATGCCCGGCGTCATCCGGGAGCGCTCAACTATGCAAGTTCGGGAGTGGGCTCGATCGGACACCTCACCGTTGAACTCCTGAACGCCATGGCGGGCGTTGAAACCGTCCATATTCCTACGCGTGGCGGCACCACGGCGCTGAGCGAGGCACTCGCCGGGCGGGTGGACTTTCTCTTCGAAGCTCCCACCTTGTCGCTGCAATTCATCAAAAGCGGCAAATTGCGTGCGCTCGCAGCAACCAGTCGCGATCGTTATCCCGTCATGCCCGAACTCGCCACCGTGGCCGAGGCATTGCCGGGCTACGAGGTGGTGTCCTTTATTGCGCTGGGTGTTACCGGTGGCACGCCTGAGCCCATCGTTCAGTACCTCAACAGTCAGGTTCGGGCTGCACTCGCGCAGCCCGATATGAGCCGTCGTCTGATCGACCTCGGTGGTGAACCCCAGGCGGGCTCGGTGGAGGACATCAATCGTTTTGTGGCTGCAGAGTTGCGTAAGTGGCAGCGGGTGATTGACAGTCGCAAGATCGAGCGCCAGTAGCGCGTGGCGTTCGGGTTACTGCCCGAGATAGGCGGCGATCACGTCGGGGTTGGCCTGCACAGCAGCAGGACTGCCTTCGGCGATTTTTTTTCCGAAGTCGAGTACGACGATGTGGTCGGAGACCTCCATGATGACCGGCACATCATGCTCGACTAGCAGAAAGCTCACATTCATCTCGGCGCGGACCCGAAGGATCAACTGGGTCATGGCCTGCTTCTCTGACTGGCTCATCCCTGCCATGGGCTCATCAAGCAGAATCAGACGGGACTTCTGCATCAGGGCGCGCCCGAATTCCAGCTGTTTCTGCCGGCCATAGGGTAGTTCCCCCGGCAACAGATGTGCCGAGTCAGTGAGACCGAGGTAGTCCAGCACCTGGTGGGCCGCGGCCACGCCCTCGGCTCGCTCGCGGCGCGCCGCGCGCGACAGCAAGGCGCCCTGAAGGAGGCCTGATCGCCCCTGCAGATACGTTCCCACCAGCAGGTTATCAAGCACGCTGAGACCGCCGAACAGGGCGAGATTCTGAAAGGTACGAGCGATACCGCAGCGCGCGATGTCGTGGGCGCGCCTCGCGGTGATGTCCTGTCCGTCGAATTCAACTCGCCCGGCCGTGGGCCGATACATGCCGGTGACGCAATTGAAGAGCGTGGTCTTACCAGCGCCGTTCGGACCCATCAGCGAGGTGATGGCTCCCCCGTGGACATCAAAACTGACCCGGTCGAGCGCGGTCAGGCCCTGAAACTGCATGAGCAACTCACGAACCTGCAAAAGGGGTTGACTCATGCCTCGCGCTCCTTCCTTCTCGCGCCAAGATAGGACTCCTGCACCACAGCGCTCTGCGCGACTTCATTGGCGGGTCCGCTGAGGGTGACGCGGCCGCGTTCGAGCACATATGCGGTGGCAGCGAAGTTGAGCGCGAGCCGGGCATTCTGTTCGACCACGAGAATGGAGGCGCCCAGCGTCTTGCCAACCAGATCCAGTTGTTTGTAAATGGCACTGACGATCAGCGGCGCGAGCCCCAGCGACAGTTCATCCACAAGAAGGAGCCTGGGCTGAGTAATTAACGCCCTGCCGAGCGCAAGCATTTGCTGCTCGCCTCCCGAGAGCCAGCCGGCCGCCTGGCGTCGGCGCTCGAGTAATCTGGGAAAGAGCGCGTAGACCCCATCGAGCCGCTCGCGCTCCGTGGCGCGAGGCAGGACGGCGGCGCCCACCTTAAGGTTTTCCTCCACGCTCAGCTGCTTGAAGACCAGCCGGCCTTCCGGGACCTGTCCCAGGCCGCGTCTGACCAAGGTGTGGGCCGGAACGCCGAGTACGGACTGACCATCCATCTGAATGCTGCCCTGAACGATTTGACCGCCGTGAAGCGGTAGCAACCCCGAAATGGCGCGGATCAGCGTGGTCTTGCCGGCTCCGTTTGCGCCAAGAAGTGCGACAACGCCCGACTTCGGGATGGAGAGGCTCACGCCATCAAGTGCGAGCCCTTTGCTGGCGTATCGAACCGAGAGATCACGAATTTCGAGCGCGTGGGTCATGGTCGCGCCCCCTTCGCGGCAAACTTTGCTCGTAACCGGCTGACCATTCCCGTGATGCCCCATGGCGCGAAGATCAACAGCAGGATGACGACTGAACCGAAGATCGCCTGGACGAGTTGCGGTTTGTGGTCTACCAGCATGCTGCGTACCAGCCCGGTGGTGTCGCTCGCCTGTGCAGCAAATCCGTTGATGATGGACGGCAGCAGCAGCCAGACCGCAGCGCCAACGACCGCGCCGGGTAGCGAGCCCATGCCGCCAATGATGATCATGGCGATGAACTGAATGGCGAACTGGATACCGAAGAACTCCGAGGTGACATTGGTGAGGTAGTAGGCATAGAGCGCACCTCCCACCGCGGCAATCGATGAGCTGAATGCAAATGCTTTGAGCCGCAGAATGCGGACATCGATGCCGTTTGCGGTCGCGGCAAGTTCATGGTCGCGCATGGCCTGCATGGCGCGGCCCTCGCGGGTTCGCAGGCTGTTGTGAAGCAGCCAGTACACCACGACAACCAGAGGCAGGAGAAAGAAGTACCAGCGCATGGGGGTGTTAAGAGCCCAGCTCCCCAGTTCAGCCGCTTTGTAGGGTACCCCCACCACATCAAAAAATTTGAACTGGTACTCCATGAAAATGAAGACCACGATGTAGTGGAGCGCGAAGGTGGACAGCACAAAATAGAGGCCGCGCACACGAAGCGAGGGCAGCCCCGCGAGTAGCCCAGCGAGCGCACCGCTCAAGGCCGCGGCAACCAGCACCGCTGGAAACGGCCAGCCCCACTGCGATCCTGTGATGGCCGCGCTCATTGCGCCCACCGCATAGAACGCAGCGTGGCCGATCGAGATCAGCCCGGCTGATCCGGTGAGATAGTTAAGCGAGAGCGCACCCAGCATCGTGATCAGCATCAAATTGACCTGACTCAGTCCGATGTTGAGGAGCTGCATGTTCGAAAGCGCATAACCGAATATCTGCCGCTCGGTAAGCAGCGTGGGCAGATAGACGAGCGCAGCGACTGCCACCAGCCAGCGGAGGGCGCGTGCCCAAGACAGGCCAGTGCGGGAGGAATCGGGGGTGGCTTGACTCATGGTGTTGATCTCGCGACGTCAGACCCGGCCCAGCTCGCGCTGCCCGAAGAGTCCCCAGGGCCGAACCATGAGAATCATCAGAAGCAACCCATAGACCACAATATCGGTGGACTTGGGGGAGATGTAGGTGGCAGCCAGTTGCTCGATGAGACCGACGAGCAGGCCCCCGATGATGGCCCCGGGGATGCTCTGCATGCCACCGATCACAACCGCTGGCAAGGCGAGCAGCCCGATGTGCTCCAGCTCGGTTGAGACGATCTGCAGTTGTCCTAAAAACAGGCCGCCGACTGCTGCGAGCGATGCGCCGATTCCCCACGCAAGCCGGTTCATCACCTTGACATTGATACCTGATACCAGTGCCGCCTCGTATCCATCTGCGGTCGCACGCATCAGGAGCCCGATCGGCGTGAAGCGGAAGAACGCAAAAAACGCGGCCATACAGACCCAGCTCACGCTCGCTGCCACCAGATGAAGCTGCGATACCCGCACCTCGCCGATCATGAAGATGCCGGTGGGGATTGGGGTGGTGAGCGTGCGGCCCTGCAGGCCGTACAGAATCTCGATGACCGCACGCATCACAATCGAGAGTGCGATCGTGAGCATGATGACCGCAAGCATTGGCCGCCCCGAAAGCGGCTGAATGAACACCACGTGAATGATCACGCCGAGTGCCGCGCTGGCCGC
This sequence comes from Burkholderiaceae bacterium, assembly GCA_023253905.1. The sequence continues at coordinate 21,135 of JALREG010000211.1, read as the reverse complement.
GATGATGGCAAGTATGGCAACCGGGAAAGGCAGGCCGAGCAGGTTGATGGTGGTGACGGCAAAGTACGCGCCGAACGCGACCAGCATACCCTGCGCGAAATTAAAGACATCGGTTGCCTTGAAGATGACTGCGAATCCCAGGGCCACCAGACCATAGATACTGCCGAGTGCGATTCCGCTGAGCAAGACCTGAATGAGCATGATTGGGGCCCCGGGATGGTTGATTACTTCATGTACTTGTCGTAGTCGGCGAACTCGCCGAATGCAACGTACTTCTTCGCGGCATAGTCATAGCCGAACATCCGGAAGGAGGATGGGCCCGACTGATTGGCAGGCGAAAAAACAATTGGTGCAGCCAGGCCGTTGGTGTTCACCGTGAAGCCCTTGCTCATCGCCTCAACCAGTTTTGCACGCGTTGGCTGTGGACCGGCGAGCTGAAGGGCCTGCGCAGCCATCTGTCCCGCTACCCAGCCGGCAACATAGTTGATGTCTTCCTTCATTGCTGAGTGGTTGTACTTGTCGGCGGCTGCCATCATTTCAACGTTGCCTGCAGACTGGTCTGCGCCGCCTGGCGTAAAGCAGCTGATCACGTTGTACTGGGCGCCAGCCTCGGGCCCGATCGCCGCATAGATCTGGGGCGACATCAGGTAGGAAATTCCAAAAGCCGGAATCTTCAAGCCATATTGATGCATCGCCTTCATGGTGAGAATGGCCGTGTTGCCCACACCGTAAATGGTGATGAAGTCAGGCTTCTGCTTGATGATCTCCAGCACCTGAGGTGTCACATCGGCCGCGGTGATTTTCATTGTGACGAGCGACGATGTCCCACCGTATTTCTTGACTGCGTCAGCAATGAACTGCGCATACTCAACGCCGCCTGCGCTCTCAATCGAGACCACCATGACCTTGGGGTTCGTCACCTTGAGCTTGTCAGCGAGGTATCCGACGCCGGCCTTCGCCATTTCAGGATAAGTGCAGAACCCGCCGTAGACCAGTGGTGATACGGGTTCCGATAGCGGCTTGGTATGGGTGTAGGTGCCAACGATTGGAATCTTGCCGCCGCGAATGGTCGGCGCAAGCGATACCTGCGAGCTGGAGGATCCCATGCCGGAGATTGCCAGGACCGGTGTCTGGGTGCTGAGTTTTTCGTAGTTGATCTTGTCCTGGGCGGGATTGAAGCGACTGTCCTCCGCCAGCACGTTGATGCGCCTGCCGTGTACGCCGCCTTTTTCGTTCAGGGTTCGTATGTAAGCCTGGAAGCCATTGGTCCAGATGCCCTGCGACCCGGATGCAGGGCCGCTGAGGTCCATCATGACACCCCAGTCGACGCGGTCGCGAAAGACCCCCTCGTTTCGGGCCTCGAACTGGGCCTGCGCGGAGGCGGTGAGAGCAAGTGTTGCGAGCGCCGCCAGCAAATATTTGCTGGGCATGCGAAGGTTGAGTCGATGAATCGATTGCATGATGTCTCCTGCAGTTATGAACACGATGGTTTAGAGGCAAGTGCGGAAAAAGTGAATCCTTCGTAGCCTTTGCTCACCACATCGCGGCAGATCGCAACGTAGGTCGAAAAGCCACCGATGAAGGGCAGGAACACTCGGGGCTTGCCCGGAATGTTGGCGCCCATGTACCAGGAATTCGCCTTCACAAACAGCGTGCCGGTGGCGATTTCCTGAACCTTGGCGACCCAGCGGTCCTGCGCCGCCGGCTGGGGTTCGATGCGTTCTAGTTGGTTTGACTGCATGTGCTGGAGACAGTCGGCGATCCAGTCAACATGCTGCTCGATCGACACGATGACATTCGTGAGGATGGAGGGACTTCCCGGTCCGGTGATGGTGAAGAGATTGGGAAAGCCCGCGGTCATGAGCCCGAGGTAAGACGTGGGTCCGTCTTTCCAGATTTCGCGCAGGCTTTGCCCGGTTTCGCCGCGCAGATTCAGACGTTCCAGCGCGCCGGTGACCGCGTCATAGCCGGTGGCAAACACCATCGCATCGAGTTCATGACGCGATGACTGGGTGAGAACGGCATGCTCCTCGAAGCCAGTGATGGGGTCGTTCCGCAGATCGACCAGGGTCACGTTGGGGCGATTGAAGGCCTCAAAATAGCCGCTGTCAACGCAGATTCGCTTGGTGCCGATGGGGTGATCGTGCGGCAGAAGCTTGTGGGCGGTGGCCGGATTTTTCACGGTCTGCCGAATCTTGTCGCGCACGTAGTCGGCCAGAAACTGGTTCGACTCAGGGTTCACGAACGTATCATTGAAAGCGTGAACGAAATTGGCACCCCCCTTGCGCCACCGGCTATCCATTTCTTCCTGTCGCTCGGCTGGAGTCATTGAAACCCCCGACCGCGTGCCGTAGTCATAAAGGATGCCCGAGCGGGTGTTACGCGCGCGTTCGCGCAGGACGGGGTAGTTCGCCATCCAGTGCTGCTTGTGAGCTGGATCGATCGGACCGTTCCAGGCCGGGATGCTGAAGTTGGGGGTTCGCTGGAATACGACTAGTTCGCGTGCTTCGCGCGCAATCTCCGGGATCGCCTGAATGCCCGAAGAACCTGTGCCCATCACGCCAACGCGCTTGCCAGCGAAGCTGACCGGGGTCTTGGGCCAGCGACCGGTGTGATAGGTCTGCCCTTTAAACTGCTCGAGCCCCTTGATGGCCGGCACACGCGACTCCGACAGACACCCCGTGGCGGTGATGAGGAATCGGGCGCTGACGGTTGGCCCGCGCTCGATATCGATCTGCCAGGTGCCAGCGTCGTTGAGCCACCGTCCTGCGACCACGCGGGCATTCAGGCTGATGTCGCGGTTGAGGTCGAAGCGCTCGGCAACGTGGTGAACGTACCGCAGGATTTCGTTGCGTGTTGGATAGCGCTCGGTCCACTGCCATTCTCGCTGCAGTTCGTCGGACCAGGAGTAGCAATATTGCATGCTGTCGACATCGCAGCGTGCACCCGGGTAACAGTTCCAGAACCAGGTGCCCCCTATGCCATCGCCCGCCTCGAAGACTCGAGTGCGCATGCCCAGCCCCCTGAGGCGGTGCAGCATGTAGAGGCCGGCGAAGCCTGCGCCAATAACGACAGCATCGTAGTGGGCGCTCGGTTGGGTTGATGAGGTCATAGCGGTCGGGGGATACCGGGTTGGTCTAATCAAGGCGGAGTGCGTGGCCGATCCACTGGCACACAAACCCTGACATGAGATTTCCTGCGCGAACGAGCTTGCCGTGGGTGAGCATGCCGTGCATGTGATCGTTGAGATGAACGGCGGTCACCGGGACGTCGGCCGCTTCGAGCGCCTGCGCGTAGGCGCGGCCTTCCTCGGCAAGCGGATCATGTGCGACAGTCAGCACCAACGCCCGGGGTAGTCCGACGTGGCTGCGTGCGAGCGCGGGCGATGCCCGCCAGTCTGCGCGGTCGGCAGCATTCGGGGTGTAGTGCGAAATGAAGTAATGCATGGTCTTGTCGGTAAGCGGCACGCCGGACGTGACGCGCCGGTAGCCCGCAGACGATGCGGTCAGGTCCGTCACCGGATAAACGAGGGCTTGTGCCCTGCATCCGGGAAGATCACCGTCGCGGGCCATGAGTGCGAGCACCGCTGCCAGGTTGCCACCTGCGCTGTCGCCCGCTACACCGATTCGCTGGGCGTCGATGTTCAGGCGCGCCGCGTTGGCATGAACCCATTGCCAGGCGCGGGCGCAGTCGTCGATTGCAGCGGGAAACGGGTGCTCAGGTGCGAGGCGATAATCGACCGACACCACACAGAGTCTCGCCTCATTGGCCATCTGCCGGCAGAGGCGGTCATGACTCTCCAGGTTTCCAATGACCCAGCCCCCGCCATGCAGGTAGACCACACATGGAAGGGCATCTTCCGATGGGGTGCTCTGGCCACGGTACACCCGTACTTTGAACGAACCGCCGGGAATCGCGACGGCGTGGTCGCTCACCGAGGCAACCTCCTGCGCAGGGGGCTGAAGAATATCCCAGGTGGCGGCGTAGGCCGTACGGGCTTCTGCGGGTGTAAGCGACTCAAAGGGGGGACGCCCCGCGCGACGTCCCAATTCGAGCAGCCTTGCAAGGTCGGGGTCATGAACCGGCATGGGAGGCCTCGCTAAAATTAAAACCTTCATAGCCGCGATCGACCACGTCCTGGCATTCGCGTCGATAGACGCCGATCTTGGCCGCGTACGGCATGAACACTCTGGGCTTGCCTGGAATGTTGGCACCGAGAAACCATGAGTTTGCGAGCGGCAACAGGGTGCGGGCAGCCGCCTGGTTGACATGCTCGACCCACCGATCCTCAGCCTCGGAGCTGGCATCAATCGTGGCCAGCTGCCGGGCGCGAAGATACGCAATGCAGTCGGCGATCCACTGAACATGGTGTTCGATGCCCACGATCATGTTGACAAGAACCGAGGGACTGCCTGCACCGGTGATGATGAACAGATTCGGAAAGCCGGCGGTCATGATGCCCAGGAGCGTCCGCGGGCCGCTGGCCCATTTATCCCGCAGACGGATTCCAGCCCGCCCGCGGATATCGATCGCCAGCACCGCGCCGCTCAGTGCGTCATAGCCTGTCGCGCACACCAGACTGTCGATGGACAGGTCCTCGCCCGCCACCCGAACGCCAGTGGCATGAAAGTGATCGATCGGCGTCTTTTTGAGATCGATCAGTCGTACATTGGTGCGGTTATAGGTCTCGTAGTAGCCGGTGTCGACACAGATCCGTTTGGTTCCCAGGGGGTGGTCATTGGGGCAGAGCGAGTCGGCAACGGCCGCGTCCTTCACGATGGACCGGATTCGCGCGCGGACAAAATCGGCGATCGTGTCGTTGGCGGGCTTACTCACCAGCAGATCATTGAAGGCATGAACAAAATTCACGCCGCCCTTTTCCCAGCGTCTTGCGTATTCACGCTCGCGCTCGGTTGCGCTCACCTGAAGCGCCCCCCGGTCGCTGAATTCATAGAGCGTGCCCACCTCGCGGGCACGAGCGCGATGCTCCCGGTAGGAGGCCTTGAACGCCGCCTGGTCCTCTGAGGAAAGCGGACGGTTCCAGGCTGGGATCGAAAAATTGGCGGTACGCTGAAAGACTGTGAGATGGGCGGCCTGTCGGGCAATCTGCGGGATGACCTGAATGCCGGATGACCCCGTACCGATGACACCGACCCGCTTGCCAGCGAAATCAGGCGCCTGCTCAGGCCAGCGCCCAGTGTGATGGACTTCACCACGAAAATCTTCAATGCCTGCGATCGCAGGTAACCGGGGCACCGACAGCGCGCCAGTGGCCATGATGCAGTGCTGTGCGGTGAAGGCGCTGCCCGCGTCGGTAACGACTGTCCAGGTGGACTGCTGCTCATTGAAGATCGCCGAGACCACGCGTGTACTGAAGTGAATATCCCGCCGGAGGTCGAAGCGTTCGGCAACATGCTCGATGTATCGCAGGATCTCGGGCTGAGCGGCATAGCGCTCAGTCCACTGCCATTCCTGTTCGAGTTCCGTGTCGAACGAGTAGGAGTACTGGAGGCTCTCAACGTCGCAGCGGGCGCCAGGGTAGCGGTTCCAGTACCAGACGCCGCCCACATCGGACGCAGCCTCGAGCACCACAGTGCGGCAGCCCATGCCGCGCAGCCTATGCAGCGCATAGAGGCCAGCGAGGCCTGCGCCGATCACGATTGCGTCATACGGGACGCCGTCGCGACTCACAGAGCGCAGCCCCCGTCGATCGCGAGTTCGGACCCGGTCATGTAGCGACTCTCATCACTCAGCAAAAAGCAGACGAGGCCTGCCACTTCAGCAGCCGACCCCAGCCGCTTCATCGGAACCTGATTGATTCGCGCCTGATTCTGCGCTTCACTGCGAACACTCAGCATGTCGGTATCGATCGGTCCTGGATGCACCGAATTGACCCGGATGTTCCGGTCGACGAGTTCGAGCGCAGCCGCCTTGGTCATGCCGCGTACCGCCCACTTGGTCGCGGTGTAGGCGATTGCATTCGGCGCGCTACGGATCCCCACAGTGGATGAGATGTTCACGATGGAGCCTCGACCACACGCGGTCAGCGCGGAGGTGACCGCCCGCAGACCGAGGAACACGCCGGTCTGGTTGACCCGCAGGTGGCGTTCGAACTCCTCCAGCCCGTTCTCCGCCAGCAACGGTACGGGGGCATATACCCCCGCATTGTTGACCAGACCATGAAGCGGACCCATGCGTTGCGCCTGCTCAACTGCCGCCTGCCAGTCTTCTTCGCGCGTGACGTCAAGCGGCTGGAAGCGCGCGCGGGCCCCCAGTTCGGCGGCGAGCGCAGCGCCCTGGTCGTGCAGCACGTCGCCAATCAGGACGGAGCCGCCTTCCGCGACGATCCGGCGGGCCTGGGCGCCACCCAGCCCGCGTGCCGCACCGCTTAGCAGGTAGACCCGTCCATCAAATCGTGTCGTGTTCATGGCTTGGCTCCAGGGGGTAGGCTCATTGACCGGTCCAACGGGGGGCGCGCTTCTCGGCAAACGCCTGCGCACCCTCGCGCGCGTCGCGCGACGTGATGATTCGCTCCAGCAACTCGCGCTGACGCGACCATCGCTGCGCCGCGGGCCAGTCGGTGGAGTCATTGATAATCTGCCGGCTTGCAGCGACCGCCAGCGGGGCGTTGGCGGCGATTCGGCCTGCAAGCTCGCGCGCGACTGTGCAGGCCTTGCCTGGCTCGGTGAGCCGGCTGATCAGCCCCCACTGTCGCGCCTCGGTCGCTGGCATCATCTCACCCGTCATCGCGTATTCGAGGGCGATCTGGCGGGGGATCCGGCCTGGCAGACGCATCAGTCCGCCCGAGCCAGCAATGAGGCCGCGACAGACCTCCGGGAGCCCGAAACGTGCGGTATGGCTTGCCACGATCAGATCGCAGGCGAGCGCGATTTCGAAGCCGCCGGCGAGCGCATACCCCTCGACGGCCGCAATGACCGGCTTGGCGGGTGGCGTTTCAACGATTCCTGCGAGGCCACGTCCGGGGAGTTCGATTCGCTCGCCTCGAAGGAATGCCTTGAGATCCATGCCGGAGCAGAAGTGTTCGCCTGCGCCGGTGAGCACAGCAGCTCGAAGCGCCGCGTTCGAATCCAGTTGGTCAAAGGCTGCTGCGAGCGCCACCGAAGTCGCGTGGTCGATGGCGTTTCTGGCATGCGAACGGTTGATGGTGATCACCATCACAGCGCCGGTCCGATCGATGAGGACGGGGGGGGCCGCGCTCATGATGAGGCTCCGGCGCGAAGGCGGGTGCGTAGCCCGATTCGATCGCGAATGACCCGCCCGCGACTGATCTGTCCGTTCTGCACATGGACGATCCCGTTACACGCGAGATGCTGCAGGGCGACATTGCCGGTTGGCGTACCTGTGAGGCCCCCTCGATAGCGACCGTGCTGCCGTGCATGGAAAGCGACCGCCTGACCGGACGAAAAGAGCTCCAGCACTTCGACCGAGTCGACCTCGAAACTCAACCGGTCGCCGGTTAAATGCTCGTCATCACACCGCACGCTAGACAGCGTTGAGGGCCAGCCGGCAGTGAGCCAGCGCCGCACGACGCCCTCCGCTTCGGGGTCCTGGGCCAAGGGGGCAGTGTCCCACGGGGCGGGTGCGGGGGGCTCGACCGGGTCGGCTCGCCCGCTTTTCAGCTGACGGCTGCGGGTGAGGTAGTCCTCTTGGGCAACGCAGCCAAGCATCTGCCCGTTCAGGCACCGGTAGAGGGCAACGCCCGACCATACCGCTACCGGACCGTGCGGGCCGTCTTGGGCGCCGTGCTGGCTGAACCATAACGCCGCTCGGTTGCTAGTGGTCACCACCTCGTGCACCGTCATGCCGAGTCCGGGGAATCGTCGCATCTGCTCGTCAACCGCCGGCAGCCACTGCTGATCGCGGCCTGCGAACGCCACATCGCCGATCTCAAGCATGTAATCGGGGTGAATGAACTCGCGCGCGGCATTGGGGTTATGCGCGTTGAAGTAGTCCACGACCCAGCGTCGGAGCAGAGCGAGCGGCGGAAGCGGAGTTTGCATCACCGGGCATCTCCCGAATGCGTGAGACGGAGCGCGCGCTTGAGCAGCTTGCCCGAGGCGTTTCTGGGCAGTGTGTCGGCGAAGACGACCGACGTCGGGCACTTGTAGTGCGCGAGACGTTCCCGAGTAAAGTGGATGAGCTCCTCTGCAGAGGCGGTGTGATCCGGGCGGCGTACAACGACCGCGCGGGGCGACTCACCCCAGCGCTCATGGGGCACGCCGATGACCGCCACCTCGAGTACCGCCGGGTGGCCATTCAGCACATTTTCGATTTCGGCGGGGTAAATGTTCTCTCCGCCCGAAATGATCATGTCCTTGAATCGATCGAACAGATAGACATAGCCCTCGGTATCGCGGTAGGCCGCATCACCGGTACGCAGCCATTGCCCGGGCATGATGGTCGCGCGGGTTTCGTCGGGCTTGTTCCAGTAGCCGGCCATGTTCATGGCAGTTCGGATCCAGATTTCGCCCACCTTGCCCAACGGGGCGTCGTCAAGCGTGTCGGGATCCACGATCCGCAGTTCTACCCAGGGGAGCGGCCGACCGACAGAATTCAGTCGGGTTGCGCGGGGGCCCTCGGGGTCGTGATCGTCTGGGTTGAGTACCGTGACCGTGCCTGATGTTTCGGTCATTCCGTAGGCCTGCATGAAGCGGCAGCGAAGCACCGCGATGGCGCGCTTCAACAGCACGTCGCCCATGGGAGCGGCGCCATACATCAGGAGTTCCAGGCTGCCCAGGTCAGCCGCCTCGACGCCCGGCACATTGAGAAGCGACTGCACCACGGTAGGAACAAAAAACGTGTGCGTGACCCGGTAGCGGCGGATGCAGTCGATGACTTGCGCGGGGATGACGTCGCGAAGCAGAACGGTGTGACCGCCTACGGTCATCACACTTGAACCGTAGCCGCAACCCCCAATATGGAACATGGGCATGGCCACCAGGTTGACCGAGTCGGGCCCCATCGCCCAGGCTTGTGCCGCGAGGCGCGGGGTATACGACAGGCCTTCGTTGGTAATGATCGCGCCCTTGGGCAGACCGGTGGTGCCAGAGGTGTAGAGCAGCAAAATGGGCTCATCGGGCGCGCCCACATGGCCGGGATCGAGGGTGGGATGAGCGTCTCGCCAGCCGGTGAACTCAATGCCGAGTTCGATCGTTCGCAGCGTTTTTGAACCGGCCAGCAGCGCGCGTTCGGTGGCGCCTACGATCAGCAATGCGGGCGTCGCATCGTCGAGAATCGCGGAGATCTCAGCCGCCGAGAGCCGCCAGTTGAGTCCGGTATACACAGCGCCAATCTTGCTGCAGGCAAATAACAGTTCGAAGCATTCAGCGCAGTTGCGGGTGAGGAGTCCAACCCGATCCCCCGCGTGTACGCCGGCGGCGCGCAGCGCCTGCGCAGTGCGCGAACTACGCGCGTGGAGTTCTGCGAAGGTCCAGGTCTGATCGTCATAGGTGAGGGCGGGGGCCTCCGGCCGGTCCGCCGCGAGCGATCGTAGAATCTCTGCGTAGCTTCGGATCATGGTGATCAGCAGCCCGTTCAGTAGCTCTTGGGGAGCCCCAGACTGTGCTGGGCGACAAAGTTGAGGATCATTTCCCGGCTGACCGGCGCCGTCTTGTGCAGCCGCGCGATGAACCACAGGTCGGCGAGCCCGTATTCAATCGCCATGCCGTTGCCGCCGTGGACCTGAATCGCCTGGTCAAGGGCTTCAAGCGACGCGTCCGCCGCAGCGAGCTTAGCCATGTTGGCCGCCTCGCCGGCGTCCGCTGAACGCTGGTCGTAGAGTTGCGCCGCACGCGCCGTCATCAGGCGCGCCTGCTGAACCGAGATGAAAGCCTTTGCCAGCGGGTGGGCAATGCCTTGATGCGATCCGATCGGGCTCTCCCATACCGAGCGATCGCGCGCCTGCTGGGCACCGCGCTCGAGGGCGTAACGGGCGATCCCGTTGTTGATGGCCGCAGCGCAAACGCGCTCTGGGTTCAGTCCGGCAAAAACCTGTTTAAGACCTTGCCCTGCATGACCCACCAGCGCTTCGGGCCCAAGGTCGACGTCGTCGAAAAACACGGTGAACGAGGTCTCAGGCACATGGAGTGCTGTGGCAATCGGGGTGCGACTGATGCCGGGCGCGTTGGCGGGCACAATGAAAAGCGATAGCGGCCGACGCCCGGTCGGGTCAGCGTCTACCGGTTCGCCCCGGCAGACCACCAGAATCGCATCGGCCTCGTCAACGCCGGAGGTCCAGTATTTCTTGCCGTTCAGGCGCCAGCCATCGCCCCGTCGTGTGGCTGTCGTGGTGATGCGATGGGTGTTCGTGCCAGCGTCGGGCTCGGTGATCGCAAAGGACAAACGGCGCTTGCCCGAAGCGAGTCCTGGGAGCCACTCGTTTTTGAGCGCCTCGCTGCCGTACTGCTCGATGATGGGCGCGCAGATGGAGCCGATGACGAGGGACAGGATGGGGCAGCCCTGTGCTGCGGTTTCTTCGACCACGACGTTATAGTCGGCGATACCCGCCCCGGCACCACCGTACTGCTCGGCGATATGCACCCCCAGATAGCCAGCCTCGCCCAGCGCCTCCCACAACTCCACAGGCTTGGCCTTACGCTGCACGACATCCTGAAAATATCGACGGCCGAAGCGGCTCACCAGCCGCGCTACGCTGTCACGCAGCATCGGGTGATGGTCGGCGGTATCGACCAGCGTTGATTTAAAAATACCTGTCATGATTTTGCGGTTGCCGAGGGGAGGGATGGGGGCGGCACGGGCCAGTCGTAAAAGCCTTTGCCGGATTTCTGACCTAATTCGCCTCGAGCAACTTTCTCTTCGAGCAGCCGGGGCGGTGCATAGCGCTCACCCAGCGAAGCACGAAGGTGGCGCGCGATATCCAGTCGAACATCGAGGCCGACGATGTCGCTCAACCGCAGCGGGCCGATTGGGTGCCGATAGGCGAGCACCGCCGCGCGATCGATGTCTTCGGCGCTGGCGACCCCATCTTCCAGCATTCGCATGGCCTCGAGCGAGGCGATGAGGTCGAGACGGCTGGTGGCAAAGCCCGGAAGGTTTCGTACGACGATGGTCTGCTTGCCGATGGAATCGGCGTGGCGACGCGCTGCTTCAAGCGCAGCGACGCTGGTCTGCCGGCCGACGATCAGTTCGATCAGTGGCAGGGACCACACCGGGTTAAAGAAATGCATGCCGATCAGACGGGTGGGGTCGGCGAGACACTCCGCGAGGGTGTCAATCGACAGTCCGCTGGTGTTGGACCCGATGAGTGTGGGCGCGCGTTCATCGAGCTCTCTAAGCACGCTTTGCTTGAGGGAAAGATTCTCCGGAACGCTTTCAATGGCGAGATCTAGCCCGAGGGGCAGCTCGCGCGCACTCTCCACCAGGCTCACTGATGCGAGGAGGATCTCAGACTGCGCTTCGGTGAGTTTGCCGCGCCGTACGCCATCGGCGGACGCGCTGGAGAGGGTTTCCAGCAGCCGGGTTCGCTGCCCCAGGGAGGGTTCGGCCACCGAGACGAGCCAGCCCGCGCGGGCAAATACGTAAGCAATGCCGGCGCCCATGGTGCCCGCACCGATCACAGCAACCGTCTGTCGCATCGTGTTCGCAGACAACGATGCGGTCATCGTGGCGCTCCCTTTGCCTGCCGGCTACGGGTGGCGGACGAGAACAGGACGACCGGCGCGCTCTGCGCGCGAGGGGTTAGCGCACCGCGGCGAGCGTTCTTCGGCGACGCCCCGGATTGGCTTTGACCATCGCAAGCACAATCCGGCTCACGCCATCGGCCGCTTCCTCGATGGTGAGGCGACCCGACGGCCTGAACCAGACCTGCGACCAGCCGATGATCCCGCCAATCGACAAGGCCGTGAGGTGAACGTCGTCGACCTGAAACTCGCCCGTCGTGACGCCTTCCTGAATCAGCGCAACCAGCCGATGATCGAATTCGCGGCGAAGTCGGTTGATGGCATCCCGGTCGGCTTGATCGAGCTCCTTTTCCTCGCGGCTGTAGATCACCGCGTGGGGTTGGTGCCGCAAAACGGCTTCCATGAAGTCGCGAGAAATCGCCTTGATACGATCGGTCGCTGAGCCTTCCTTCGAGCTTGCGCGATTGAGCGACTCGTGAGCCAGCTTGATCGCCCGGGAGCAGATCTCGGCCAGAATTTCGCTCTTGGAGCCGAAATAGGAATAGATGAAGGGTTTGGTGACATTGAGACGCTGGGCGACCTGGTCGAGTGTGGTTTGACCATAGCCCTGGTGATAAAACAAGTCGACCGCAGCCGCGACGATGCTTTCGCGCTTCAGGCGCTGGACCGCGTCGCGCAGGCTCTCCGGCGCGTCGGCTGATGGGGTGGCTTGGCGATCCGATGGAATGACCGCGCGGGTTCTCGGGCGGGCGGGCTTCTGGGCAGGTTTTGTCATGGGCGTGAGGATAGCGGATCGTCAGATAAGGCACGTCGGTAGCAGCGTGCGGCACGCTGCATGGCGCCCGATGGGGTGAGGGCCCAGGGGCAGGCCGACCCAGACGGTCAACCATGGCTGCCGCCGTTAATCTGAATCCCCTGACCCGTAATGTGTGAGGCAAGGTCTGAGGCGAGATAGAGCATGAGGTTGGCCACTTCTTCGGGACTCGCATAGCGGCCGTCCGGAATCGATGCGCTACGGCGCTGTCGAAGCGTATCCGCCTGCCCAGGGGCCTGCGCGGCCTCGATGTCTCGCAGCATGGGGGTGTCAACCGGGCCCGGGCAAACGGCGTTGATGCGGATACCCTCACGCGCCACTTCGAGGGCTGTGGCGCGCGTGAGCCCCAGAATCGCATGTTTGCTCGCCGTGTAGGGCGCAAGCATGCGGGTGCCGGTGTAGGAGGCGAGTGATCCGGTGTTGACCACGGCGCCACGCCGCTGACGGATCATGACCGGAAGCGTGTGTTTCATCCCGAGATAGGTGCCACGGACGTTGATCGCCATCACACGGTCGAACTGCTCGTCGGTGTAGTCAACCAGCGCACTAATGTCGCCCTGCCAGCCTGCGTTATTCATCAGCACATCAATTCGACCCCAGGTGTCCACCGCTTTGCGGACATAGTTCGCTACCTGATCAGCTTGACTGATATCGGCCTGAAAAAAGCTCGCCTCCGACCCATAGTCACGCGCCTGCGCCGCGGTGGTTTCTCCGGGTTCCGGCTGAAGGTCAACGACCAGCACGCGTGCGCCGGCGCGTGCCAGTGCCAGGGCGGCCGCGCGTCCGATGCCGGTTGCAGCACCGGTGACGATCGCGACCTGACCGTTGAAGGTGAAACTCATTTCGCGGCGACCTCAGCGTGGGCCGGGCGCAGGGTAAAGCCCGCGTAGCCGCTCTCCGCGCACTGGTGGAGCAGTCGACGGTAACCGCGAATGCCCCCGGAGTAGGGCATGAATACCCGCGGCTTACCGGCGATCTCGGCGCCGTTGTAGTAAGAGTCGGTTGCGAGGTAAAGCGTTTCGCGTGCACGTTCATTCACATGCCTGACCCAGTCGATCTCGGCCTGCGCATCCGCTTCGTATTCAACGATGCCCCGATCATCCATGGTGTTGAGGAGCGTCGCCAGCCAGTCAATCTGCTCTTCGATTGAGACCATGACATTGCTGAGAAGCGAGGGGCTTCCGGGCCCGACCACGATCAGCAGGTTGGGGAAACCGTTGACGGAGACGCCCAGCTGCGTGATGGGGCCGGCTGCCCACTTCTCGCGAAGCGTCACGCCACGACGCCCGATGATGTCGGGCTTTAGAAGGGATCCAGTGAAGGCGTCAAAACCCGTGGCAAAAATGATGACGTCGAGACCGTGATGCTTGACTGCCGTGCGAATGCCGGTGGGCGTGAATTCCAAAATGGGCGATTCGCGCACGTCAGCGAGCTCGACATTGGGGCGATTGAAAGCCTCGAAGTAGCCACTGTCAACCGACGGGCGTCGTGCAGCAAACGGGTGTCCCTTGGGCGTAAGCTTCTCGCGCACGACCGGGTCGTTGACCCTGGCGCGGATCTTCTTTCGAATGAATTCGGCTGCAGTGTCGTTGGCCGCCTGGTTGAGCAAAATGTCGTAATAGGCGAGCGCAAAGCCAAACCCCAATCGGTTCCAGGCCGCTTCATACACCTGCTCTCGCTCTTCTGCACTCGCCTGTAGCGCGGAGGTTCGGTTCGGAATGAATCCCAGACCGGTAGGAGATTGGCGAGCCCGCGCCCGACGTTCAGCATAGTTCGCCTTGACCTGCTGGTCTTCAGCCTCGCTCACGGGAGCGTTGGCGGCGGGGATGCTGTAGTTAGGTGTGCGCTGAAACACCGTGACGTGCTGTGCCTCACGCGCGATGACTGGCGTCATCTGCATGCCGGACGAGCCGGTACCGATGATTCCCACTCGCTGGCCAGCAAACGATACAGGCTCGCGCGGCCACTCACCGCTATGGATGATGCGTCCGCCAAAGTCGCTCTGGCCGGGGTAGTTGGGCGATTTCGTGGTGGACAGCTGCCCGACGCAGAGGACCAGATGACGGGCGCTCCACTGGCGAGCATTGTGCGCGGTGACCAGCCACCGGGAGGTGAGCTCATCGAACCGCGCCGAGACCATGCGCGTGTTGAAGGCAATGTTTCGCCTGAGGTCGAAGCGATCGGCTACATGGCGGATGTAGCGGAGGATTTCCGGCTGCGTGGCGTAACGCTCGCTCCAGCGCCACGATTGTTCGAGCTCTGGCGAAAAGCTGTAGGAGTAGTCATAGCTTTCAACGTCGCATCGGGCGCCGGGATAGCCATTGTGGAGCCAGACCCCCCCTACATCGTCACTGGCTTCAATGACCTGCACACGCTTACCCGACTGCCTGAGGGTATGAAGGGCTCGGAGGCCCGCAAAGCCTGCGCCGACCACCAGGGCGTCGATGCTGTCGATCACTTGTCAAGGCTCCTTCTGATGGACCGTTTCGTTGCTGATTCAGGCGCTTCGGATGAATTGAGATCTTCCGAAAAGTACATTATGCTACTGACAAGTAGATATTTCAAGCGGCTGGTAAACGATGGGTCTTCAGAGTGTTTCTCAACGCCAGGCCGCGCTCTTGAGGCGGCATCCGACCTGGGTCGCGCGCTCGCTCGATCAGGCATTTGACGCTATGGCCGAGACCATTCCGGATCACGACTGTGTCGTGACCGACTCGCGAACCTTCAGTTACCGCGATATTCAGGTCTGGTCGAAGCGGCTTGCTTCCGGGCTGATCGCTGCCGGTGTACGACCCGGCGAACATGTCGCGTTGCTAATGGGGAACTATCCGGAATTCGTCGCCTGCAAGCTCGCCATCGCACGTGCCGGCGCAGTGGCTGTCCCGATCAATTTTCTGAATCGTCGTGACGAACTGGGCTATGTGTTGCAACAGTCCGACGCGGTGCTGCTCATCACCATGAACCGCTTCAGGGGCCTTGACTATCTGCGCTTTCTCGACGAGCTCGCGCCGGGGTGGCCAGTCGCTGCGGGAGGACAGGCTTTCCCGCGACTGAGGGGCGTGGTGGGCTTTTCGACCGATCATGATCCGCTACCTGCCGGGGTGCCGGACCTCACTACGATGGGGGAGGGGCTGTCAGCGCCCGAGTCGGTGTCGTACTCGTCGCCGCACAGCCTGTGCGACATCATCTACACATCGGGCACCACGGGGTCACCGAAGGGCGTCATGATCACGCACGACATGATGCTGCGGACGGCCTTTGGCAGCACCTGGGGGCGTGCGTTCGAGGCGGGGCGCCGGATTCTGTTTTCACTTCCGATGTACCACGTCTACGGCTATGTGGAGGGCCTTCTTGCAGCGCTGTTCGCAGGTGGCGCCATCATTCCGCAGCTCAAGTTTGATGCTGCGGACACGCTGGAGGGCATTCGCCGCCATCGTGCAACCGATATCCTGCTCATTCCCACCATGACGCTCGCCCTCATCGATGAGCAAAAGCGCGAACGCCGCGCGCTTCCTTCGCTCCTGTCCATGATTTCATCGGGCGGCCGGTCGCCGGCAACGATCTGGGATCAGATCGATCGCTACCTCGGGCCGGTGGAGCTGACCTCGGGCTACGGCATGACCGAAGTCACCGCCTCGAGCACGGTGACGCGGCCTGATGATCCGCGCGAGCGCCTGCTGACCACAAATGGACGCCTGCGTGAAGTCGGCCCCGCTGCCGCCGGCATCGCCGGTGCGCGCCTGGTCAACTATCGCGTGGTTGACCCCGAAACGGGTCGGGAGGTGGCCCCCGGCGAGGTCGGCGAACTGCTTGCGTGCGGCCCGGGCGTGACCCCGGGGTACTACAACAAACCCGAAGCCACCGCTGAAGCATTCACCGCTGACGGCTGGTTTCGTACCGGTGACCTTGGGCGGATTGATGCCGATCACTATCTCACTCTGGTTGGGCGGCGCAAGGAGTCGTATCGATGTGGTGGTGAGCTGGTGATGCCCACTGAGGTGGAAGACCTTCTGGTGACGCATCCGGCTGTCGTCCAGGCGCACGTGGTGCCCATTGCAGACGAGCGAATGGGCGAGGTGGGGGTCCTGTTCGTGGTCCTACGCGAGTCGCCAGCCGTATCGGACGAGGCGCTGCTCAATCTCTGCCGTGAGCGGCTCGCCCGATTCAAGATTCCCCGGCACGTCATCCGGATCGCTGCCGAAGATATACCCGTCACGCCCTCCGGTCGCGCGCGCAAGTTTCTGCTGTCTGAGATCGCGGCCAAACGGCTCGGTCTTCCAACTTCACCAGACCTCTGACTATTTGCCATCTGGCACAGGAGCCATCACGATGCAGCACACCATTCAGGGCCGCGCGGTTCACGGCCTGATCAATCGCGACACGCCTGTCGGACATATGCTGGTGGGTGTCAGGAAGCGTGCCGCCATCCAGTTGATGGGGTCGCGTCTCTGGGGCCGCTTCAACCCCAACCATTGGGACCCCGTGTATGCGGCCGAAACCGGGCTGCGTGCGCCGATCCAGACGGGCGAGATGTCCTCGGCCTATATCGCTGAGATGTGCGTCAACCACTTTGGCGCAGCCATGTTCCGGAACGCGAAGATGGTCTGCAAGTACATCGCCTCCACGCATGCCAACGAAGTCATCACCACCCATGGTCGGGTTTCAGCTAAGGCCCCTAAAGGCAATGGCTTTCGATTCACGGTCGAGGTCTGGGCCGATAACGAGCAGGGCGAGAAGAAGACAGTGGGTACGGTGGAAGTGGATGTGGGCGTCTGATGCCAAGTCCCACGCTACCCCCCTTGATGAAGCTGACAGGAACACACCATGAGCGTTGACACCATTAAAACCGACTCGCTGATGCCGATGACCGAGATCCAGATCCAGCAGACGCGTGAGTTCGTAGATAGTCTGCAGAGCGAATGCCAGACCTATTGGGACATGGTCAATGTGGGAGACGAGCTATCGCGAGACCTCCACATCACGCCCGAACTCGTGATTCTCTATGCCGATGCGGTGGAGGACTACAACCCCTGGTACGAGGGTTGGAAGATGAACACCTGGTACGTGCCAGGCGAATCGCCGTTTGGCGGGGCGATCGTTCCGCCGCTCCTGGTGTCACATTTTGTGCTGTCGGTTCAGTTTGATCACACCAAGCCGTTTGCAATCGGATCGATTCATACCTTCCATGAATCCGAGATTCTCGAACCGATTCCGGTAGGGGCAACGGTTCGCATCACTGCCAGGGCGATTGACAAGTTCATTAAACGCGAGCGCCGCTACGTGCGCCACGAAGTGCTGGTGACCGATGTTCGGAACGGGACGCTTTACTTCCGCGAGGTCCGCGATATTCTGTCGCGATGACAGCCATGAATTATTCTGATTTCCGGCACATCCTGTTCGAGCACCGGCCAAATGGCGTGCTCCTCGCCACGCTCAATCGCCCGGAGGCGATGAATGCAACCGATGCGCGTCTCCACTTCGAGCTGTCCAAACTATGGGGCGTGGTGGGTGACGATCCCGCGGTGAAGGTGGTGGTCGTGACGGGCGCGGGCGATCGCGCGTTTTCCGCGGGGGGCGATCTCGCCTGGATCCAGGAAATGATCGGTAACGCCGACCAGATCGCACATCTTCAGAAAGAGGCCGCCGACCTGGTCTATAACATTCTGGCCTGCGACAAGCCCATCATCTCTGCCATCAACGGCACGGCGGTGGGGGCGGGCCTCGCGGTCGCGCTCTTGGCCGATATCAGCATCATGGCGGAGAGCGCGCGCCTCTCCGACGGACACGTTCGGCTCGGTGTGGCGGCCGGTGACCATGCCGCCATCATCTGGCCGCTGTTGTGTGGCGTGGCCAAGGCGAAGTACTACCTCATGACCGCCGACTTCATCGACGGCCGCGAGGCAGAGCGGATCGGTCTGGTCACCGCCTGCGCCCCGCAAGATGAAGTCGTGCCGCGTGCGCTCAGCGTCGCCGAGCGGCTGGCCATGGGCAGCCAAAGTGCCATTCGGGGCACCAAACAAGCCATCAATCAATGGATGCGAATGGCGGGTCCGATTTTTGATCATTCGCTGGCACTCGAAATGCAGGGGTTTCTCGGCCCCGATGCGCGTGAAGGACTGGCGGCTGTGCGAGAGAAGCGGATGCCGAACTTTCCCAGTGCCAGGCCTGCGGGCTGAGACACGCCGGGTCACGCCACCCCCATGAATCACGAAAGCGACCAGGAGCGTATCAATCGGGAACTTGAGGCGCGGGTCAACGCGCTCGAGTCCCTGCTGATCGACAAGTCGTTGGTCGATCGCCAGGCGTTACAGGCCATCCTTGATCTTTATGAGACCCAGATCGGACCCCGCAATGGGGCGCGGGTGGTGGCGCGAGCCTGGCTCGATCCCTTGTTTAAAGCACGGCTGCTGGCTGCGCCCGATGAGGCGATCGCGTCCATGGGCTACACCGGGCGGCAGGGTGAGCATGTGGTGGTGGTTGAAAACACCCCGCAGTTGCATAACCTGGTCGTCTGCACGCTTTGTTCCTGCTATCCCTGGCCGCTTCTGGGCCTACCCCCGGGCTGGTACAAGTCGGCGCCGTACCGATCGCGTGCAGTGATCGATCCTCGTGGTGTGCTTGCGGATTTCGGGCTCCATCTGCCGACGGACACCCAGATACAGGTCTGGGACTCCAATGCGGAGGTCCGCTACCTGGTTCTCCCCATGCAGCCCGAAGGCACTGCGCATCTGTCGGAGTCGGCGCTCGCTGAGCTGGTGAGCCGTAACGCAATGATCGGCACCGATATTGTCCGAGCGCCGGCGGCGCATTCCGAGGTGTTGCCTTGAACGGTCTTCACGACATGGGCGGCATGCAGTGCTTTGGCCGCGTGGAGCAGGAGCCTGGCGAACCGCTGTTTCACCATGACTGGGAGCGTCGAGCGTTTGCGCTCACGCTCGCACTGGGTGCAGGGGGCTGCTGGAATATCGATGCCTCGCGCTTTGTGCGCGAAAGTCTGCCCCCTTCCGTCTACCTGGGCGGAGGCTATTACCGGATCTGGCTGGAGGCTCTCCAGCAGCTCATTGAAGCCCGCGGACTGCTGAGCGCGGCCGAATTGGAGTCTGGCCACGCGCAACCGGATGCTCGGGTTCCTGCGCAGTTTCGAAAGCTTGCCGGTGAGTCAGTTGAGGCGCTCTTTTCGCGCGGTTGGCCCTCCACCCGCGAGGCCTCGGCGCCTGCACGGTTTGAAGTGGGCCAACGGGTTCGCACGATCAATGCACATCCCGCCACGCACACCCGGCTACCGCGCTATGCACGGGGCCGCACTGGCACGATCACCGCCGTGCGCGGTGTTCATGTGCTTCCTGATACGAACGCTATCTTTCAGGGGGAGCATCCTGAGTGGCTGTACGCGGTTCGGTTCGAGGCCGCGGAGCTCTGGGGACCCAACACCACGGCCGCCTGCGTGTATCTCGACTGCTGGGAGTCCTACCTGCTTGCCCACACGGCCTCGGGTGCCAATGAAACCCTCGCCTGACCAGCCTGTACTCCCGGTGGCGCTTGCATCCAACTGGGACCGCGCGCTGGAAGCGGGTGAATCACCGCAGTTTCAAGCGCCCTGGGAGGCGCGTGCATTCGCCCTGGTGGTCAGGCTATCGGAAGCCGGCCATTTCACCTGGTCGGAGTGGGTTGATTTTCTGTCGTACAGCATTGCCGAGTCAGGCGTCAAAGAGGTCACTGATGGTCGGCGGCGAAGCTATGGGGAGCAATGGATCGCGGCGGCTGAATCGCTTTTAATTGCCAAGGGCATTACCTCGGCGGAGCAGTTGCGAGCCAGACGGCTGGCCTGCTGGCCGATCGATCCTGGTCATGCTCATCCCACCTCTAACCCTACTGGAGTCAACCATGTCAATCGTTCCTGATTCAGAGGCCCGCAGACGGATCGTGGGTGCTCTGGGCGCCTCGGCGCTCGGTGCCATTGCAACGTCGGCGGGTGCCCAGGCACGCGCCGAGTACCCCAGTCGGCCGATTCGCATCATCGTGACCTTTGCCGCCGGGTCGGCAACCGACATCATGACCCGGCATCTGGCCGCGCGAATGTCGCAGACGCTGGGTCAGAATCTGGTCATCGAAAATCGGGTCGGGGCCGCTGGTGCGATCGGCGCCGATCAGGTCGCCCGGGCCACGCCTGATGGCTACACCATTGCAATGTCGGCGGTCTCGGCCTTGTCCATTGCGCCCGCGATCCGCGGCTCGGCCATGCCCTACGACAATCTGCGTGACTTCACGCATATCGGACGAGCATGCACGGCAACCAACGTGGTGGCTGTTCATCCGTCGGTTCCCGCCAGCACGCTCCCTGAACTGATCGCATGGTCGCGGACGGTCGCCGGTGGTGTTCGATATTCGTCTGGCGGACACGGTGGGTCCAATCACCTGGCGGGGGAATTGATCGCGCTTCGTACCGGCGCCCCGTTCGTGCATGTTCCCTACAGTAACCAGGGCCAGGCAGTAAGCGACGCAGTGGCCGGGCATGTCCCCATGATCATCTATACGGTCGCCTTGCTTCCGCATATCCGATCGGGTCGGCTCAAGGCGATCGCTGTCACGTCCGAAGTGCGGCAGAAGCAGCTTCCCGATATTGGTACCGCCATTGAACAGGGCGTACCCGGTATCGTCGCG
>JALREG010000060.1 GCA_023253905.1 Burkholderiaceae bacterium | reverse complement strand
ACCGTTGGCGATCCCTACAAGGACACTGCGGGCCCGGCTGTGAACCCGCTCATCAAGATCATCAACATTGTGGCGCTGCTGATCGTGCCCCTGCTGTAATCAAGCATGATCGAAGTATCCGGGGCGGCCTCGCAGGGCCGCCCTTTTCATTTGTGCGGCGCGGCGAGGCAGTGAGCGCGGCGGTCGCTGCACAATCCGCATGACGCGATTTCTTCTTTCACGGAGCTTTGAATGGACTATCAGGGCAAGGTTGTCATCGTTACCGGCGGCGCATCGGGCCTGGGCGGCGCTACGGCAAAAATGATCGCGGCAGCCGGCGGCAAGGTGCTGATTGCCGATGTCAATGCCGACCTCGGAACACAGTTCGCAGCAGAAATCGGCGCGGGTTCACGCTTCGTCCGCTGTGACGTCACCTCCGATGCCGATGCCAAGGCCACGGTCAGCGCCGCCTGCGAAATGGGCACGCTCGTTGGCCTGGTGAACTGCGCCGGCGTGGGCTCGCCCGGCAAAACCGTGGGTAAGGACGGACCACTGCCGCTCGAGGCCTTCAGCCGGGTCATCAACATCAACCTGATCGGTACCTTCAACATGATCCGGATCGCGGGAGCCGCGATGATGGGTAATGCGCCGAGCGACGAAGGCGAGCGGGGCGTCATCGTCAATACCGCGTCGGTGGCGGCCTTTGACGGCCAGATTGGTCAGTCGGCCTACGCGGCCTCCAAGGGCGGGGTGGTCGGGATGACGCTACCCATCGCGCGCGAGTTCGCCCGCGACGGCATCCGGGTGGTCACCATTGCGCCGGGGCTTTTTCTCACCCCGTTGCTTCAGTCGCTACCGCCCGCTGCCCAGGAGTCACTTGGCAAACAGGTGCCGTTTCCTGCGCGTCTGGGCCGACCCGAGGAGTTCGCGCAGATGGTCGGCCATGTGTTTGCCAACCTGATGCTGAACGGCGAGACCATCCGGCTCGACGGTGCGATCCGGATGGCGCCGAAGTAAGCCTCCCGCGACGTGATCAGGCACCCGCCGTGAGGCGGGCCTCGAACCAGCGGCCCAGGGCGAGCAGGCTCGCATCGGCATCGCGCCGCGCCACCAGTTGCAGGCTGGTGGGTAATCCATCGACCGGTGCGGTGGGCAACACGAGCGCTGGCACGCCGGCAAACGAAAACGACGCGGTCTGTCCCAGGACAGCGTCACGAACACTCATCATGCCGCCTTCGGTTTCGATATCGGTCTGACCGCGCTTCGGGGGCAACACCGCATTACCGGGCATGATCAGCGCATCGTAATCGGAAAGCATCGCCTCCAGCTGGGCTGCGAGCGCGTCCCGCATCTTGAGGCTGGCAATGTAATCGGCCGCCGGCACAGTGAGGCCTGCACGGAGCGGTGGCGCCACCAGCTCCGAAAACCCCTCGCCGCCATCGGCCAGCGCGCGCCTATGCACCCAGGCTGCTTCGGCCCGCACCAACGGCGTGTAAGCCTCCCAGCCACGCGCAATGAGCGGCGCATCGACCGCATCCACGGTGATGCCGTCGGCGCGAAGCGAGGCCACCAGGCGCTCGAACACCTCGCGCACCGCCGGTTGCAGACGACCGCGCAGCCAGGTCTCGGGCACAGCCAGACGCGGTTTTCGGGCGACCGCACCATGCCGCGTGGACCGCCCCGACATCACTTCAAAGAGCAACGCGCAATCTGCCACGCTCCGCGCGAGGGGCCCCGCGTGATCGCAGGTCCATGACAGGTAAAGGCCGCCGTCAAGGGGAACTGCACCGTAGGTGGCCTTGAATCCGACCACACCGCAGAAGGCCGCCGGAATCCGGATCGAGCCGCCGGTGTCGCTGCCGACCGCGCCCAGGCCGATGCCACGAGCGACCGCCACCGCCGCGCCACTGGACGATCCCCCCGCCTGACGCGAGGGGTCAAATGGATTGCAGACATCACCCGTCCAGCGATTTTCGCCGGTCGCTCCGAGCGCGACCTCATGCAGGTTGGTCTTGGCAAAGATCAGCGCACCCGCCTCGCGTAACCGCGTCACGAGACTCGCCTCGGCCGCCCCCAGTTCATGAAGCGGCGCACGTGTGCCCCCGCGGGTGGGCATGCCAGCCACGTTGAACAGGTCCTTGATCGAGACGGGGATCCCGTGGAGTGCCCCCAAGGGTGAACCGGTCCGAGCCTGGGCATCGAGCGCATCGGCGGCGCGGCCCGCCTGATCCCAGTCGACCCAGGCGAGGGCGTTAAGGCTCGCCGCGGATTCCGCGGCAACACGGCTGGCCTCGAGCAGGGCACGTGCGCTTGAGCGTCCCTCGCGCAGGGCGCTGGCGGCTTCGCTGATGGTGTTCATTGGGGCGGTGACTCCGAACAATGATGGGCGGTGCGCACGCTATCATGGACTGATGGCCGCGTCCTCGAATCCGCTGGGCATTCGACTGCCGATCGCGCTGTGTCTGTCCCTCGCCGCCCTGGCTGGACAGGCGCAGCCGGTCGTGCCGCCCGCCGCTTCGGTACCCCCCTTACCGTCACTCGCCGAGCCGCTCACCAGTGATCAGCCCGAGGCCTCGAGCGGGCGCGAGCGTAAGCCGGTGGTCCGGGCCCATGAGTTTCTGGCGGTCACTGCGCATCCACTCGCGAGCGAGGCAGCATTTGCAATGCTCGCGGAAGGCGCAAGCGCGGTCGACGCCGCGATTGCCGCACAGGCAGTGCTGGCGCTGGTCGAACCCCAGTCTTCGGGTGTGGGCGGAGGAGGCTTTCTGCTCCATCACGATCCGCTCACGGGGACGGTCCAGGCCTACGACGGCCGCGAGACGGCCCCCGCGGCGGCGCGCGCGGATCGGTTCGTCGATACCGCGGGTCGGCCCCTCGGATTCGCCGCGGCCGTGATCGGCGGTCGATCGGTGGGCGTGCCCGGTCTGTTCCGAATGTTGGAACTCGCCCATCGCGACCATGGGGTGTTGCCCTGGGCCAAGCTGTTCGAGCCCGCCATCCGGCACGCACGCGAGGGATTCGACCTGAGTCCAAGACTGCACGCGCTCCTCACGCGCGACCGCTGGCTGCGTGACGATACCGACGCCCGCTCACTGTTCTACGACGCCGAGGGTCGGGCACTGCCGATTGGCACACGGCTGCGTCATCCAGCGCTCGCTGACACGCTGGCCACCATCGCGGCGCACGGCGCCGAGGCACTGCATCAGGGTCCGATCGCCCGCGATCTGGTCGCCCGCGTACGGGGGCACGCCACGAACCCGGGCGATTTAACCGAAGACGATCTGAGTCGCTACCGGGCACTTCGTCGCACGCCGCTTTGTACGCCGCATCGCGACTGGCTGGTGTGCGGCATGCCGCCGCCCTCGGCGGGCGCGATTTCGGTCGCACAAATCCTCGCAATTGTTGAGCATGCGGCGCGACGCGGCGCAAATTCCGAGGCCGCGCCCGCTACCAACGCGATCGCAGCCCACCTCTTTACCGAAGCCGGCCGACTCGCCTTCGCCGATCGTGACCGCTGGATCGCCGACCCGGCGTTTGCCCGCGTACCGGTCCGCGCGCTTCTCGACTCACGTTACCTGAGCGCGCGCGCTGCGCTCATCGGTCAGACCTCGATGGATACCGCACGCCCCGGCGACCCCGAGCGCTTTCTCGCGGAGAGCCGGGCACGTCATGCGCTCGAAGGCGAGGTCGAATCGACCACCCATCTGTCGATCATCGATCGCGCGGGCCGCACGGTCGCGCTCACCTCATCGATCGAACAAGCATTCGGCTCGCGCCTGATGGTGCGGGGTTTCCTGCTCAACAATCAGCTGACCGACTTCTCCTTCGTGGCGCAGACCTCGGACGGCCCGCATCCCAACCGGGTGGAGGGCGGAAAGCGGCCACGAAGCTCCATGGCGCCCACGCTGGTGTTTGGGCCGAACACCCCTGTCACAGCACAGCCGGGCGCTGCTCGCCAGGCAACAGATATCGAACCGGCTCCGCCACTCGATCCCGAGAACGCGCCTCCGATAACGGTCGGCAACCGCCCGATGGTGCTTGCCATCGGCTCGCCGGGCGGCCCCTCGATCATCAACTATGTCGCGCGTACGCTGATGGGCGTGCTCAACGACGGACTGCCGCTCCAGCAGGTGATTGATGCCCCCAACCTGGGGAGCCGCAACGGCCCGACCGAGCTGGAGGCGGGCAGCGCATCCCGAGCACTCGCCGACGCCCTGGTGGCCCGCGCGCACCGCATCAGCCTCACGCCGATGACCAGTGGGTTGCACGGCATCGCACGGCGCTGCGCGCAGTCCGGCGAAGATTGCGTCCTCGAGAGCGGGACCGACCCCCGGCGCGAGGGTCTCGCGCGCGGACGATGAACTGACGGAGAAAACAATGGAACGACGCAAGCTAAGCGGCGGCCGCCTGGTGGGCGCAGCCTACGATGGGATGGAGCGCCGACTCGAGATCGAGTTCGCAGGCGGCGAGGTCAAAGCCTACAAGGACGTGCCGGCAGAGGTCTGGCGCCGGCTGGTGGCTGCGCCCAATCCGGCCGTGTTCTACGCTGACCGCATTGAGGAGGAATATGTGACCGAACGCGGCCGCGTGGTGCGTGCAGCCGACGCGCGTGCGCGACTCGATTCGCTCTTCGGAAACCCGGACCGGAAAAGCTGAGCCGGGGGCATGCCGATCCCAATCTGGATTCTGTGCCAGGTGGTCGACAATTTCGGCGACGCCGGCGTTGCGTGGCGCCTCGCGCGCGCGCTAGCCGCCACCGGAAACTTCGAGCCCACGCTGGTGATCGATCAGCCCGCCACGCTTTCGGCAATCGAGCCGCGCCTCACCGTACCCGCCATCGCGGTCGGGCCGGACACACCGCCCATTGCGTTGATCGAAGGCGTGCACATCCTCGCCCGTGCACAGATCGAACACACGCCGTCCGACAGTCTGCCCGATGTCCTCGTGAGCGCATTCGGCTGTGAACCGCCCACGTGGCTGCGCACCCGATTGGCGGGCGGCCCGCGCCGGCCGCTATGGCTGCAGCTCGAATACCTGAGCGCCGAGGACTGGATCGAAAACTGTCATGGTCTGGTGTCGATCAAACCCGCCGATGCTGCACGCGAATATTTCCTCTATCCCGGCTTTACCGAACGAAGTGCAGGATTACTCCGCGAGCCCGGCCTCTTTGAGCGTCGCGACGCATTCCGGGCGACCGGCGGCCCGGCCGCCCTCCTCGCTCGTCTGCATGCGAGCCCCGCCTCCGGGCAGCGTGTCATGAGCCTCTTTTGCTATGAATCGGCGCCACTCGCAGCCTGGTTCAGTGAACTTGCGGCGGGCACCGCGCCGACGCTGGTCTGCGTGGCGGGCGGCTCCGCGCAAGGGGCGCTGCAAACCGTACTCGGCCGGCCGTTACCGATTGGCGAGCGCGCGCGGGTTGGCCAGGTTGAATGGGTGCGCCTGCCCATGCTGGACCAGGATGACTATGACCGGCTCCTCTGGAGTTGCACGTTCAATGCGGTTCGGGGCGAAGATTCCTGGCTGCGTGCGCACTGGGCGGGCGTGCCGTTTGTCTGGCAGGCCTACCCCCAGGCCCACGACGCGCATCTCATCAAACTCGATGCTTTCCTCGAGAAAATGCGCCAGGGCGCACCGGAGTCGGATCCCGACCGGCAGGCCATTCGCGCACTGATGCACGCCTGGAATGGCGATCCAACACACGACACCGCCTCGGCATGGCGGGCCTTTGACGCCCGGCAGACCGCCTCGGACAGGCTCGCCGCACACTATCGATCATGGATCGCGTCGCTCGCCGCGCAAACCTCGCTCACCGAGCGGCTGACTCAATATTGTCTTGATCGGCTAGAATAATGGGTTTTGTCTAGCGGGCATTCGATCAGGACTATTTATGAAAATCGCTCAGGAACTCCGTACCGGCAACGTGATCATGATCGGCAAGGAGCCCATGGTTGTGCAGAAAGCCGAGTACAACAAGTCGGGCCGCAACTCGGCAGTCGTGAAAATGAAGATGAAAAATCTTCTCAATGGCTCGGCGATGGAAACCGTCTTCAAGGCCGATGAAAAGTTTGACGTGCTGGTGCTCGACCGCAAGGAAGTCACCTACTCCTATTTCGCCGACCCCATGTATGTGTTCATGGATGGTGAGTTCAATCAATTCGAGGTTGAGGCCGAGTCCCTGGGCGACGCCGTGCAATACCTCGACGATGGTCTCGCCTGCGAAGTGGTGTTCTACGACGGCCGCGCCATTTCGGTGGAAATGCCCAACTCGGTGGTTCGCGAGGTGGAATACACCGAGCCCGCAGTCAAGGGGGACACCTCGGGCAAGGTCATGAAGCCGGCCCGCGTGAAGCCCACCGGCCTCGAGGTTTCGGTCCCGGCATTCGTCGAGATCGGTGATCGGATCGAGATCGACACCCGCACTG